>NZ_SGSW01000036.1:0-41470 GCF_004209125.1 Acinetobacter sp. WCHAc060033
TATTATCGTGATAGTCAGATCAATAGTAGTATTCAGGATGGACAACTTTATCAATTACGTGTAGATGAAGATGCGAGCCATACCATAAGTAATACTTTTACTGCTCAGTATGGTGTGCGTGATAATTTAACATTTACTGCCTCTGTGCCATTTATTGCAAAATCAGACAACTTAAAAGATACGACTGCAGCTGGCTTAGGTGATATTAGTTTAGGTGCACGTTGGGAACCGTTCCCATTAAAAGCAGGACGTTTACCGCTGATTTTATTTGGTAGCTTATCAACTAAAACAGGTGATAGTCCGTATGAAATCAATGCGGATAAAGATTTATCAACAGGTAAGGGATATTATTCAGTTGGGGTGGGGGCGAGTACCCGTAAATATATCGACCCTGTTGTATTGTTTGCTTCAGTTTCAGGAAATTACGGTTTAAAAGAAACAGATTTAAATCAAGTACGTGGTAATAGTGGTAATGCGAATGGTGAAGGCGGGGCACAAACTGGGGGGCAAATCTTAAAAGAGTTTGATCCTGGAATGACGGCTGGTTTTTCATTCGGTTTCGCATATTCATTTAACTATGATGTTTCGATGACGATGTCATATCAACAGTCTTTTAATATGAATACGACATTTAAATATCAGAAACCTGGACAGACAGCTCTAGATGAATACAAAGCGGCTTCGCAATCAAGTGGTATGTTTGCAATTGCGCTTGGTGTCCGTGTAAGCCCAGATACGATTGTCAATGGAACAGTAGGAATCGGTTTAACAGAGGATTCACCAGATATTTCATTGGGTTTATCTTTCCCATTGGATATTTTAGGCTTTGGCAAGAAGAAAAAGCCAAACTAATGGAGTATAAGGTATGAAAAACATACGTTTACGCCCATTAGTAGCTGCTATTTTATTAACTGGGTGTTCACCTCAAGCATTTGCGCATTTAGGGCTTAACTTATCTGTCGATATACGTTCTTTAACGATGGGGAATGCGGTAACGGCAGATCCTCCAGGTATTAGTGCGATTCACTTTAACCCTGCTGGTTTGACCAAACTCAAAGGGCTACAAACTGATGTGCAGGGGATTATTGCTAACTTTGATATTCAAAAGGAATTTTCAGCACCTGTTGGTTATAACGTATTTGGTTATTCAGATGACCCTTTGATTTGTAATGATTCACCTTCAAATCCATCAAGCCTATGTACGGATTATAAAGATTCAGTCAGTGGTGATGTTGAATACGCAAGTTTGTATGTTCCAATTTTGAAAAAAGTTGTGGACTTGGGGCCTGGCTGGCCAGTAATGGCTCCCACAGCAGGTATTTCATATAACGCACCAGGTTCGAAACTCACTTATGCAACCGCTGCTTATGCTCCGATGGTTGCGGGCTTTGGTTCAGAAGACGGTAATCCTGGTAACTTCTTAGGGCAACAAGTTGCAATAGAGCGTATCACTTATTTATCTCCATCAGTGGCTTATCAAGTCAGTGATCAGCTTTCTATTGGCGCTTCCATTGGTATGTCATATAACGCAATGGCATTGAAAACGGACTTGAGATTTCCAAACGAAATGATCGGTGTACTACGCATGATTGATGAATCTGTTTGTAGTCCTTTCCGAAATAACTCCAATGCGATTACTGATTTATTGTTATTTGGTATTTGTAATGCTGATGAGGGAATGAACCCTTTTGGTCAATTCGGTAAAATGCAAGTATCAATGGAACAGAGTTTAAGTCCAAGTTATAACTTGGGTTTAATGTGGGAACCAACGGATGACTTTGGTTTTGGTATGGTTTATCAAAGCCCTGCAAAAATGCGTTTAAAAGGTAAATACTTTATAGACAATGCAAATGCACCGCGTGAATTGATCAAAGGATTAAACTCTTCTGCAACAGGTCAAATCTTAGCGGCGATTTTGGGTTTCCCCGGTTATGTTCCTCCGACAGAATCTGGTTTAATTTCAATGGATTTAGAATATCCTGCACATTTTCAAAGTGGGATAAAATATAAAATACTTCCTGATTTACAGATTAATTTTGATGTGGGCTGGACCGATTTTAAAGCTTGGGAAAAATTTAAGTTTGATTTTGACCGACAAATTTCGGCTTTAAAAATCGCTAAGCTTTTGTCGAATAATGTAACAGATACCTCGTTGTCTCTTCCTCTCGGATTCCAGTCACCATGGAGTTGGGGGGTTGGGGTTGAGTATTCAGCAAACGATCGTTTGAAATTACGTGCGGGCTATGAACCTCGTGCGAGTGCAATTCCTGATGATAAGCGCAATACTTTAGTACCAATTAACAATGCACAATTATTTGGTTTAGGGTTAGGGTATCGTTTTGATGAAGATACAGAAATAGATTTATCAGTCGCATTTTTACGTAGCCGAGATAATATTCCTGCAAATACCAGTAGTATGGCCAATAAAACAGGCGTAGATAATTTATTATTGAATCCATATGCAGGATTCAATGTATCAACAAATACCAAAGTAACTCTTTTAGGGATTAACTACAGAACGAGATGGTAATGCGTTTAAACGTTGAAAAAAATATTGTTGTTACTTCGTTGTGGTTAGCTTTAAGTTTAGCCACAGCGACCTCTTATGCTGATGGTTTTTATACAATTATTGGGCCTGATGGACATCCAATGATTGTTCAAAAAACTGAGTCAAAGAAAAAGCCAGAAGCAATTACTCAAAAGAATCCAAAGCTACAGGAATATAATGAGTTACAACGTGAGGTAAAAAAAAATAACAATAACTTGGGGCAGCGATTGGATCAGAAAGTGAGGCAAACTCAAGTTTCTCATGAATCACATACAGATGTAAAAAAAGAAATAGATACAAAACAAATTGAAAAAAATACTCAGCCATTGCATGATTCAAGCAAAGTTCAGACTGAAGCTCCGATTAAGCAAGAAGTAGCTGTTGAAGCAAAGAATAATCAGGTAGCATCTCAGTATGTTCAAAAAATAGTTCCATCTAAATTAATTTCAGAGCAAAAACTACAAAAAAATGTTACTGATAAAAAACAGCAACAATATCAGCAGGCCTTGCCCGAATCTGTGAAAAGTACTGAAATTACACCGAGTATTCAGAATAAGACTGTTGAAGTAAAAAACATTGAGCAACCGCGCATTCACGAAAAGAAAGATGTAATAGCAGTAACTGAAAACAAGAATTTTACAGAAATTGATGGTATTCAATATGTTAATAATGAATATTTAGAAGATCGTGAATTCAATTTAGAAGGTAAAAAACGCTTCTATATGACGCCAGAAGCAGGGGCTGTACATGGTCGTTATGAAACTGTCGAGCGACAAAAAGGTGTGAGTGCAAGCCTTTTGGATCGGATTAGAAATAAGTCAGAACCTCAAGAACATAAAGCTGTCGTACTTTCTACTCATTACTTTAGATTGCCAAAAGATGATGTTGTTAAAAATTTAGAACAAGCTTGCTTTACTGGAAAAAAAGTTGCGAAAGCTAAAAGCTTATCTATAAAAAATCAGGAACTTGGTCTCTGGCCAGTCGCACCGATTAAAGAGCATTTTGCTTATGAAGTCGTAAAATTAGATAGTCAGGTACAAAATGTACTCTTGACATCTTATGCGTCTTCTTCAAAAGTACAGACATATTATTGGCCTTTGGTTGTTTTTCTAGATCAACAAGGTTGTGTCATTGAAGGTGTTAGCGGATTTAAAAATGAAGAATCAGATGACAACAATACACAATATGCAGCAATGGAAGGTATTTTAAGAAAACCTGAAAATGCAACGTATATGTTTTTAACACCATTATCCTCAGCTGTAGATGCAGACAATAAGCAGCTTACAAATCATGGACAAATTAAGCTGAGTGTAATTCAGTAAGGAATACGAGATGAACAATAAATTTTTAGCCCCTTTTTTGTTATCAGGTTTGACACTCGCATTAGTTGGATGTGGTGGTGAAAAAACAACTGTACATGAAGACCCTTATAAAGGTGTAGTAACCACGAGTAACGGTTGTGATGCGAATACAACGGAGAAGTGTTCTGGGTTCTTTGTAGATTATCCTGTCGAAGGACTGAATTTCGATTGTAGCTCAGATAAAATTAATCATTTTATGACGGACGAAGAAGGCGGTTTGGCATCAGGTGGTTGTTTGGTTGGTGATAAAGTCAAATTCTATCTTCAAGGTGAGGATTCCAGCCGTAAGATAAGTTTAGGCGATGTCGATTTAGCAAAAATACGTCCATTAAAAGTAAAAGGGCAACCTGCTACAATTGGTTTAATTGATATTGCAAGTGCGATGACAGGCAAAGATCCATTAACCATGACGATGGATGACAGTACGTATAAAGTTATGGTGGGCTTAGTACGTGTTTTCCAAGCGCTGGGTGTTAATCAAGAAGCGAATCAAGTTGGTGATATACAACCTTATGAACTGTTATCTAGTAAAAAGAATGATCTTAAACTATTAGCAGAAGATGTTAGTGTCACTGATTTTCTTGATGGTAGTTATGTTACGAAATTAAAGCCGTGGGTTGATGTTAGTATCATCAGTGAAGCAGAAGCTGAAAAAGTTGCTCAGAAATTAGTGAAGCAATCTTTAGTGAATATCTACGCAACAAACTTCCTGATTTTTAGTACTAATAGTGTAGATATACAAGGCTTTACAGGTAAGAGTGATTTAAATACTAAAAATGAATCTATTGCAAATATGTATTTAGTCACTGACCGCCAAGGCTATACCACTGGATATGCTATGCAGTGGGTGGGGATTCCTCAAAAAATTGAAGGTAGTGCTATTTCAGATTCATTGCTAAAATTTTTACTGATTAATCAAGTATCTCCACAAAAACTTAATGTAAATGCACAGCAAGATTGGATTAGTCCATTAACCAAGAGAATAACGAAACCTTTAGTTTTCCAAGCCAATTCAAGTTCAACTGATAAGTTAGAGGTCTATCAAGGGAAGTTGATTAATGATACCAATGTGACGGGTACAGAATATATGTACAAGCAAGCAAGTGGATCAACGACTGGGCCGACAGATACGATAATCTATGGAAAATGGCGTCAAAATTTGAATGGAGATCAACTTTCAGGTGGTATCGACATCTATAAAACAAATCCAGCAAACTATTTAGACAAGAAAGTATTCCTTACTAAGAATACTGTGAAAACGGGTGATAAATATTATTTCCCATTGTATGCAAACCTTACTTTTACTTTCGACAATAAGGAAGTGAAGCCGAATTCACAAACTTTGGGTATTGTAATTGATGAAAATGGTGATGTTCGAACCAATTTGGGTGTTGCTGGAGCATTAAATTCAGACACTTGTAATGATGTAGATCCTACAACATATGTAGATCAAGGAACAGGTGTACAGCAATATCGTATAGGGACGACTGGTACTGCCTATATCAATGGAAGCATTGAGAAGTCTATCACCATGCGTATGATTTTAGCGAATCCAGTTTTTGGTAGTCTTGATGGAGCATTAGTTGGTCTAAATGAATCTCTTGTCGTTTCACCAACACCTGTAAGCTCAGATACAGATTTAAGTAAAGTAGCTATTAGATCTGGTGGTATTCGTCTGAATCTTCAAAGGTTGATTAATGATCAGAATGTAAATGGTCTAAATATTACCAGTTGGAATGGAAATACAACGATTCCTGCTACGTGGATTAATTTGCAAGCTGTTTACCAGACTGTTTTTAATGGTGCAGATGCGAATAAAGATAAATTAACTGATGAGCAGAAAGAAATTGCTAAGCGTGTTTCTGGGGCTATAACTGTAAGTGTGCCGAAGTGTTATGCGATTAAAACGAAGTAATTAGACTTGAAAATAAATAAACCCTCAATTGAGGGTTTATTTTTATCTATTGAGATTTTCAAACATTTAAATATAAGCGAATAGTTTCTCATTACTTTATCTAAAAGTGAGCATACAGTTTAGAGCACCATCAGTAATTAACCTGTGTGATCTAAACGTGTGCCCAATGTTTCTAAATGCATTGGAAAGTGATTATTTTTCCGATCTTCAAAATAATGTCTTAAGGTTCGTTCCACACTAGGGAAAGCCAAATCATTCCATGGGATTTCATGCTCTTCAAAAAGGCGACTTTCAATGGTTTCATCACCCGCACCAAAGACACCATCTTTAATGGTTGTCTTAAATAGAACATAAATCTGACCAATACGAGGAATGTTATACATGCAATAAAGCTGCTCAATTTCCACTTCGGCTTCGGCTTCTTCGCGTGTTTCACGAGCAGCGCTTTGTTCCATGGTTTCAAACAACTCCATATAACCTGCTGGAAGTGTCCATAATCCATAACGCGGTTCAATTGCACGACGGCAAAGTAAGACTTTATTTTCCCAAACAGCCAACGCACCACAAATCACTTTGGGATTGACGTAATGAATGGTACCGCAGTTTGTACAGACTTTACGGACTTTTTGATCACCTAAGGGAATTTTTTCTATTGTTGTATGACCACAAGCAGTACAAAAACTCATAAGCTTCATTGAAAAATGTGTGATGACTCAGCATAACTGAAAATTTCTACTTTCGCATCATTTATAGCCTTATCCATAAAATTTCATATATGATGGAGGGATAACAAAAAGGAGTGAGTGGTTGTCCATGCAGGATTATGAGTTAACGCAAATGTTGCAAAATCGTCTTCGTTTTGGCACAAAAACACATCCAGCCAAAGCAGCAGTACTTATTGCAATTACGCAAGAAGCTGATCCTAAAATATTGCTCACACGACGTTCTGCTTATTTGAACAATCATGCAGGAGAAGTCTCTTTTCCAGGTGGAAAACGTGACCCAAATGATACCAGTAATATCGTGGTCGCTTTGCGCGAGGCATGGGAAGAAACAGCTCTGAATCCCTTTGATGTCAAACTGATTGGTGATCTTCCGATGGAGCGTGCTAAAAGTGGTCTGACGGTAAAGCCGATCGTAGGTTTGATTCCACCGGATGTTCAGCTGATAGCTCAACCCTCTGAAATAGATCGTATCTTTTATGCACCGTTAAAAAAAATGATGGAATCACAGCCGATTCCTTATGAAGTTCGTCTTGCACATCAGTCTGTTTATTTTCCAAGCCTAAGAATAGAAAATGAAATCATTTGGGGTTTGACCGCACGAATTTTAATGGCGTTGTTTAAGTATGGTTTGGATTATCAAAAAAATTGGCCTTTTTTATTGAATTCACCGTCATTTAAATCAGAAATTTTAAATAAAAAATAAGATATGAGCTTGTAACACAAGCGCTCTAATACAACCGATGAAAGGAATGAATAGGTTATGATGTATAAATTTAAAGGTTATGCGCCAAAGGCTTTGCATGCACCATTTGATGGATGGATTGCGGACAATGCGACAGTGATTGGGCAAGTTGAGCTAGGTCAGCAAGTCAGTGTTTGGTTTGGTGCTGTAGTGCGTGCTGATAACTCAAAAATTCATATCGGTAATTTTAGTAATGTACAAGAGAATGCAGTCTTGCATACGGATACAGGGATTGAACTGACAGTGGGTGACTATGTCACGATTGGGCATCAGGCGATGTTACATGGTTGCACGATTGGTGATAATAGTTTGATAGGAATCAACGCAGTAGTTTTGAACAATGCTGTAATTGGTAAAAATTGTATTATTGGTGCAAATAGTTTGATTCCAGAAGGCAAAGTGATTCCAGACAACTCATTAGTGGTGGGTTCACCAGGCAAAGTCATACGTACTTTGGATGAAAATGCCGAAGCCATGTTGAAAATGAGTGCTTTGCATTATGCAGAACACTATAAGAACTTTATAGATTTAGAAGAATTTACATTTGAGTGAGTGTTGACTCAATGAATGCATTTAGATCCTTATTGAAAGCCAAGTATTGATACTTGGCTTTTATTATTTGGGAGAATATTCCAAAATTTCTCTGATTGAGTTTATCTCTAAATCCTCGTTTTATTGAGATGAGTGGAGTATCATAACTGCATTTTTAATACAGTAAGGTTGTGCATGAAATTGCTGGCGTTGGAAACTGCCAATGAGCAGTGTTCCGTTTCACTTGTTGATGAAACTCAAACACTTTATTTTCAACTCGATACGCGAGCAAAGGCACAAACTCAAACCATTTTGCCGATGATTGAGCAAGGTTTTGCTGAAAACCAAATTGAAAATTCACAACTCACTGCGATTGCATTTAGTCGTGGACCTGGTTCTTTCAGTGGTGTGCGAATCAATGCGGCAGTGACTCAAGCTTTGGCATGGGCAAATGATATTCCTGTGATACCCGTTTCAACCTTGCAAGCGTTGGCTCAAGCGGCATATCGTGAAGCACAGTTGAATGAAGTGACAGCTGTGTTAGATGCACGTATGCAAGAAGTGTATATCGCAAGTTTTAAGCTTGATCAAAATAACATTATGCAACTTGTAGATGAAGAAAAATTATTAGATTATCAGCAAGCTGCTGAGTACCAAAAATATACTTTAATTGGTTCTGGTTCAGCTTTAATTAAGGCTGATGCAATAGAGTTTCAAAGCATTACTGCAACTGCTGATGATATTGCAACGATTGCTCGTCAAGATGCGATTGAAAAACAGTGGTTCAGTGCTGAACTCGCCTTACCTGTATATTTACGTGATAATGCATGGAAAAAAATTCCAGAACAAGGCAAACCATAATAGTTTTATAGCTTTAATATTTTAGGATTTAACATGGATCTTTTACTGCTTCTTAAAGCAGCCATCATGGGTATTGTTGAAGGTATTACTGAATTCTTACCTATTTCAAGTACAGGGCATTTAATTCTTGCCTCAGAATTAATGAACTTTTGGACCAAAGAAAAAAGTGATGTTTTTGTCATTGCGATTCAAATGGGCGCGATTGCAGCGGTTATTTATGAATACTGGGCAAAGCTTTGGGGAGCAGCCACTGGACTGGTTTCTGGTGAACCTAAAGGTCGTCATTTAGGGATTAGTTTAATCCTTGCATCTATTCCAATCATGTTGGTGGGGCTAACATTTGGACAAGCGGTAAAAGCCTATTTGTTTAATGATATTTCCATTGCATTAGGGCTGATTATTGGTGGTTTGATTATTTGGTGGGTAGAGAAAAATCCGCCAAAAGTAAATGCTCAAGAAGTTGATAATATTTCCATTAAAGAAGCGATTTATATTGGTTTGATACAAGTTTTAGCACTTGTACCTGGTACATCACGCTCAGGTGCAACTATTATCGGTGCAATGATACTGGGTGTTTCACGTAAAGCTGCAACAGAGTTTTCTTTCTTCCTAGGTATTCCTGTGATTGTCGGTGCAGGATTATTGGATTTATATCAAAGCTATCATGTTTTCCAAGGGACACAAGATTGGGTTGTTTTAGCTTTTGGTACATTGGTTTCTTTTGTTTCTGCTTTGATTCTGATTCGTGTTTTAGTGGCGTACGTGGCTAAACGTGATTTCATGGTGTTTGCTTGGTATCGCATCGCATCAGGTTTAATTATTTTATTGTTTGCATTAACAGGTTGGAAATTATGGTAAGCGAAATTCGCTTATTTACTGAAACCGCATTTATTCAGAAAGCACAGTCTTATCAAACTGTGCTTTCTTTACGTGGGGTCGTTGTAAACATTGAAATCGTTGAAAAGTTAAATGCACGTTTTTTGAGATTAAATCCTGAGATGGCGCTGTGTGTTGATGATGCAGGGCTTAGTTTAAGTGCCAATGGCATGAAAATGCAGCCAGACTGGAAAGCTGAAATTCCGCGCTTAAAAAGAGCCAGTTTAAAATCTGAAATGATTGCACGTGCGTGTAATATTTCAGAAAAGCCTAGCTTAATTGATGCGACTGCGGGTCTTGGACATGACACATTATTGATGGCGCATTTGGGTGCAAATGTGACCTTGATTGAACGTCATCCGATTCTTTTTACCTTACTCGAAGATTCAAAAAAGCAAGCTAAATCAGATCCTTTTCTCAGTAAAGTGGTCAGTCGCATCCATTTGGTCTTTTCTGATTCAAATACCTACTTGCAACAACACATTGATGAGCATAAAACAGTCGATGTGGTCTATTTAGATCCGATGTTTCCGCAACGTGATCAGAATCAACAAGCCATAAAAAAACAAGCGCAAGTGAAAAAACAAATGCAATTGTTACACATGCTTTTACCCGAAGATGGGGAAATGGATCTAGGGGATCATCTTTTAGTCTTAGCTCAACAAATCGCCAAGCGAGTTGTGGTAAAACGTCCTAGACTAGCTGTTTTTCTAAATGATCAATCGACGGATCATCAATGGCTAGGTGATGCTTGTCGTTTTGATGCATATTTTAACAGCGCATTTGTTGACAAGATTGTTGAGTAATTTGGTAACTGTTTCAATAATAGTCGAATTATTGATATATAGTTAAATCAAGCATTGATAAATTTTTAGCCAAGCCTAAACTAGTTAGGCTGATTGAAGCCACCGCCTTAACAGAATCTTTATGATAGACCTCAAACCCTCAATTAACTTCTGGCATGATTTAAAAAGTAACCAACGTGCAGGATTGTGGTTATTTCTAGGGTCGCGAAAGTCTTTACAAATTGTTCGACCATCTATTCTCCAGTTAATTTTTTGGGGACTGTTGGGTGGCTGTGCCAACACTTTATTCAGTTGGTTGGTCGCAGGGGATGGTGGTGTTTTCAACCGTCAAGGTTTGGTTAGCTATGCGCTGTGGCCGTTTATTGCATTGATTGTTGGGATCTTCTTATCTCAACGAACCAATAATCCGCGTTTGATGCTAGTACCAGCTTTGTTATGGTTAGTACTTGATACCCACATCATGCTGTTTCAATGTCTGATCCAATATCTCGGTGATCAAGACCTCTTACCTAATTTTCTTTATAGCTTTATTCCTATACTGTTTGTTGTCTTGTTTGTTTGGCAAAGCCTTGCTGTGGTTTGGGTTTTTGCACGTGAATTACAATGGCCGTGGTGGGAGCGTGCACTCATTCTTGTGGCGACATTCTTTACTTTATCTGTTTGGCAAGTATCGATTAAAGAACAGCCGATTTGGAAAGTTGAAGAAGTTCCGCCAAGTATTACTGAAAACGCATTTTATGCCCAAGCGCCTTTACTCAATAAAGCGTTGGAACAAGTTCAATTTGGAGAATTTGCACAAACACATTGGTATTTCTTAGGTGTTGCAGGGGCAAGTTATCAAGATGTGTTTAAATTTGAAATTGATCGAATCAAAGAACAATTTGATACACGTTTCGGTACTTTTGGGCGTTCTCTTGAATTGGTGAATAACCCTGAAAGTATTGATAAGACACCAATTGCATCTAAGACCAGTATTGATCTTGCTTTACGTCGTATTGGTCAGCAAATGAATCGTGAGAGTGATGTGTTATTTTTATATATGACATCACATGGTTTGCCAAATCGTTTTGAGTTGGAAAATGAACCGATTGATTTGGATGATGTTGACCCGAAATGGCTAAGAGATGCTTTAGACAAATCAGGCATTCGTTGGAAAGTGATCGTGATTTCAGCATGCTACTCAGGTAGTTTTGTATCCGCATTACAATCTCCAGATACCTTGATCATTACAGCATCCGCCGCAGATCGTGCATCATTTGGCTGTTCAAATGAAGCGGATTATACTTATTTCGGTCGAGCTTTCTTTGATCAAGCAATGCGCGAACAAAGTACTTTAAAAGGTGCATTCCAAGAAGCCTCTGAAACTGTAGCAAAATGGGAAAGTGCGCAAGGTTTTGACCCTTCAGAACCACAATGGGTGATTGGTAAAAATATGGAAATGATGTTGCCTCAGTTGGAACAGCGTCTATTCCCGCAACAAGGTGTTGTAACTACCGCCCAATCTCAAAATATAAAGTTAGATGCTCCGCAGAATCAGCTTGTGAAGGCACCATAATTTAAAATATGTGCTCAAATGAGGATCACATTGATCAGAGAGCTTGCAGTCATTTTCGCTAGGTTTTGCTTTTATCGAAATTTAACCTTTATCTTTTAATATCGATCTAAAGTTGTTATGCATTGTTGTCATGAAATTTAGATCTATGATCGTACTGAGAATAGATCATACAATCATGATTGAAAAAAAATCTATTGAGGGAATAATCAAGACATGGAACTTTTGAGTAAAAATATCTGTTTTGACGGTGAACAACGTATTTACCAATTACAGTCCACTCATTTAAAAGGGCTTACTAAATTTTCAGCATATATTCCGCCTCAAGCTTTAAAAGGGCAAAAATGCCCTGCGCTATTTTATTTAGCAGGTTTAACCTGTACCGAAGAAACCTTTATTATCAAAGCACATGCGCAGCGTTTGGCTTCTCAATTGGGTCTGATTTTAATTGCACCAGATACTTCACCGCGTGGTGAAAATGTGGCTCAAGGTGATTCTTGGGACTTAGGACAAGGTGCAGGTTTTTATCTCAATGCAACACAAGCACCGTGGGCTGAACATTTCCAAATGGAAAGCTTTATCACCAATGAATTATATCCTTTAGTGATTAAAGCGCTTGCTATTCAATCTGATGCGATTGGTATATTTGGGCATAGTATGGGCGGTCATGGTGCTTTGACTTTGGCTTGGAAATATCCAAATTTATTTAAATCTGTTTCAGCATTTGCCCCGATTTGCGCGCCAAGTGATTGTCCATGGGGAGAAAAAGCGTTCTCAAATTACCTTGGAAATGATCAGTCTGAATGGGCACAACATGATGCAACACAATTGCTTTTATCCAAAGGACAGTTGTTTGATGAAGTATTGATTGATCAGGGGATTCAAGATCAATTTTATAGCCAATTGCATCCTGAAAAGTATCAACAAGCTTGTGATAAAGTGAGGCAAAAATTAACCTTGCGATTCCATGAAGGTTATGATCATGGTTATTATTTTATTCAGAGCTTTATTGATGACCATTTGCAATTTCATGCTTTGCAACTCACCAAATAATTGATTCATTTTTAGAAAATAAATAAAGGAGCAAAAAACAAATTCAGTTTGCTTTTTGCTCTATTTCTTTCAACATAAAAAAACGATAAACTGACTGAGTTAATTTTTAATATATCACTTTAATTTGAATCAAATAATTGAATAAAGAGAATAAAATGCAAGATCAGATTCCACCACCTTTTCCAGATCAGCCGAATACTACGCCGATTACACCGCCAGAAAGTCCAACAGCATCATTACACCAACCAATTGTTCGTCGTTTTAGATTTCATGGCGATGCGATGGAATATTTTGGCATTTGGATCGTCAATATCCTGCTGACGATTATTACCTTAAGTCTTTATGCCCCATGGGCAAAAGTACGTCGCTTACGTTATTTTTATGGCAATACAGAATTTTCTCGTAGACGCTTCGATTTTACAGGGATACCCACTAAGATTTTGGTTGGGCGCCTGATTGCACTTGGGATTTATGCTGCTTTCTCTGTGTCATCCCAGTATTCAATGGTCGCAACGGTTGTTGGTTTTATCATTTTATATGCGGCTGTGCCGTGGTTGATCCGTGCAACTTTACGTTTTACCGCGAGAAATAGTAAGTTTGGTAATAGTCGTTTTTATTTTGGCGGAACAACCAAAGAGTCTTATAAGATTTTTATTTTAAGTATTCTGCTCTATATTTTTACCTTGGGTATATTTACACCTGTCGCGATTTGGATGTATAAAAAATACTATCTCAATCATCTCTATGCGGGACAATTAGAATTTAAATTACATGCAGATTGGTCAGCGTATATGGCAGCTGTATATGTCCCTATTTTTATGGCGATTGGAATTCTCATTGCCTTTTCAATTGTATTTTTTGGCATCATCGGTTCGATCGTTGGGTTTTCGCCAAACTTCTTTATGTTTGGTTTCTTTGGTGCGTACATAATCATTGGATTGTTTGTCTATCCTTTAATCTCTGCACGTATTTTTATTACCACTTGGAACAATACCACTGTTGGTAATAGCCAATTTAAAACAGACTGTAATCAATGGCGCTATGCTTGGATTGTGGCTACAAATTGGATCGCTAAAATATTTACCATTGGCTTAATGTCGGCATGGGCGGCGGTTCGTATTCATCGTTATCAAGTTGAATCAATGAGCTTAACGTTGTATGACGATCCAGATCAAATGATGAATTTAGCGCAACAAGAGCAAAGTGCACTTGCCGAAGAAATTAGTGACATTTTCGATATTGATGTGTCTTTATAAAAGAATGAGTTAAATCATGATGTCGCGATCAATTGATGTAATTTTTTATGATGGTGTGGTGTCAAAACCACATCATGCGCAACTTTCAGCACAATCTGAAACAGAGGTTGTGCTGCGTTATGGCGAGCGTTTAGAGCATCAAAAGCGCTATTCATATAACGATATGACCTTGATCGGTGCTTTGGGGAAGCTCAATCCCATTATCGAACTGAATGATGATGCCCGTATTGAGTTTCAAGGTGAGTTACCTGAATGGTTTAATTTAGGTACGAAGAATGTTCACCATTCCATTTGGAAATTAGAACGCTCCCCCTCGTTAATTATATTCAGTGTTATTTTTGTCATCGCTTTTGTCATTGGATTAGTTAAATGGGGCGTTCCAACGGCATCGCATTATGTGGCATTTCAATTGCCTGAAAATAGCATGAAGAAGTTAGGTGATGAGGCGGAAGAATATGTCCTCAACAATTGGACAGCACCAAGTACTTTAGCGAAAGGTCAAAAGGATCTAATTACTCAGCAGTATCTAACGACCATAGCCGAGGGTAAGCCTGCAAAATTAGTTTTCCGTGAAGGTAGCCATTTAGGTGCAAATGCTGTTGCATTGCCAAACAATACCATTATTGTGACAGATGAATTGATTGCAATGGCGCATAGTGATCAAGAAATTCTCGGTGTTTTGGCACATGAGCAAGGGCATTTGATTCAACGACATAGCCTACAACAGGGCTTAACCAGCTTAGGATTGAGTGTGTTGTATATCGCGATGACAGGGGATAGTTCAGATTTATTCACCTCTTTACCGATGGCAATGGTCGGTGCTAACTATTCACGCAAGTTTGAGTCAGAAGCAGATATGTATGCTTTAAAATTAATGGATCGTAAGGGGATCGAAGTTTCTCATTTCGCTAATTTTTTACAGCGCTTAAGTGATGAAACTGAAGCGGCTGAAAAATCGGATGGAAAAGATAAAGCGAATAAAGCCGATCAAAAATCTGCTGCAAGTACGCCATCTGCGCAGAATGAAACAGATGAAAAACATTCTTCTTTAGAGATTTTTGAAGCTTTATCATCACATCCTGCGACTGCTGAACGGATTCAGATGGTACGTGATTTTGAAAAACAGCAAAAAAAATAATGCTATTTTGAATGGCATTGCTTTGAGTGGCTGTTTTATTCTGCAATCCAACACCGCAACATCAAGTGAGATCTTAAGCTTGATGTTGCCACTCGACCGTAAATTCTTGCTGTGCCATTCGATTTAAATGTTCAACAATCACATGCTGTAAATGAGCGTCATCTTCTTGCGAGGTCTCTAATTCGACAATAAGACCATCTATGTGTGGACGTAAAATCACAGTCGCATCAGGCATGAAAATACTGAATTTTTCATCTGTTTCAGCCACTTCAAATTTGTGTTTCCAATGATTTAATAAGCGTTTGGCAATGCGCTTTGCATCATCAGTTTGAATAGTTGTATTGCTTTTCATTCTCATTTACTCCTAAGTCCAACTAAAATTAGCAAAAAAATATGGCTCAGGCTGTTATTTAAATAGAACGCTTCGTTGCATTATTGCAATGCCAATCATTGCTTGGACGATTTATCGCAGGCTTTCAGCAAAGTTCAGCCAGAAATTTGCTATAATTGAGAAAACCCATATTTCAAGCCAGGTTGATTCATGTCCAAGCCATTTTTAATTGCACCCTCTATTTTATCTGCTGATTTTGCTCGTTTGGGTGAAGAAGTTGACAATGTATTAGCAGCAGGCGCAGATGTTGTGCATTTTGATGTGATGGATAATCACTATGTACCGAACTTAACTTTTGGTGCTGGTATATGTAAAGCTTTGAAAAAATATGGCATTCAAGCACCAATTGATGTGCATCTTATGGTTTCACCTGTAGATCGTATGATCGGTGATTTCCTAGAAGCAGGTGCGGATATTATTACTTTCCATCCTGAAGCAACACATCATATCGATCGTTCTTTGCAATTGATCAAAGATGGTGGCGCGAAAGCAGGTTTAGTATTTAACCCTGCAACACCTTTGCATTATTTAGACTATGTTTTAGACAAAGTTGATCAAGTACTGTTGATGAGTGTGAACCCTGGTTTTGGTGGGCAAAAATTCATTCCTGGTACTTTGGATAAATTACGTCAAGCACGTAAAATCATTGATGCCTCAGGTCGTGATATTCGTTTGGAAGTCGATGGTGGCGTAACACCGGCCAATATCCGTGAAATTGCAGAAGCGGGTGCAGATATGTTTGTGGCAGGTTCTGCGATTTTCGGTAAGCCTGATTATAAAGCAGTGATTGATGAAATGCGTGCTGAATTGGCATTGGCAGGTTCACAGAAGGCTTAGACTTTTACACAATAATATGGATAAAATTGTGGATAAGTTTGAAGATAACTATATGGATAACTGTGTAGATAAGCTTGCTGATAAACTGTTTATAGTTTAAGCAAAATAAGATCAATTGCTTATGACTTATACAAAATAAGTTTAAAAAGAGTCCAAACGGGCTCTTTTTTTGATTTAAATATCAAGAAAATTGCTGTTTTATTTTTAATCTGTATTTTACAAACATGCTGTTTGATTATTAGGCACTAAATACTGACAGGAAAAGGGCTTGATGATTTTTCATTGGCATAATTTACTTTATAAATGATTTCGTATGGATACGGTTTTAGACTTCAAATATGTATTTGATGGCATTACGCGATTTGCCACTCCTCAAATTATTGGGTATGCTAAAACGAGTTAATTCTCACTTGATTGATGGATCATGTTCACACAACTCTGCAAACAGGCTTGGTTTGTTTGTCTTATGGTTTTTGCCATAGGGTGGAGTGGTGTGTCTGTAGCTTCTGTAAAAACCATGCAGATCAGTATGCAGATGCAACATCAAGAGATCCAACTGAATCAAACTCAAAATCTGCAAAATACACACCATGCAATGCTGATGCAAAACATGTCAGTACAGGATATGAAACAGCATTGTGCAGATTTGGAAGCGCAGAATCAGCAGAACGATGGCTCTGCACTGAGTCTAACAGATTGTCATAATCAACTGATTCAATCCCAACACATGCAGCATGCGGATTGTCAAAACTGTGCCTTATTTTCTTGTCAGTCCTCAATTGTCTGGTTCAATACCGATATTCCAAAATTGACTGTTCCCCAGGAAAATTCTGAACAGAACTCCCCAAAAATTCATTACCAGGCTCAGCATCTTGCAGGGCACTGGCAGGAAATTCTACGTCCTCCTAAAGCTTAATCTGATTTTCCGAAGCATTATTTTTTAAATAAATTCAGAAATTAAGGTTGAGTTATGTCTATTCAATTTTCAAAAAGCATCGTCGTCGCTGTTGCTTTATTCTCGTCTACCTGGGGCTTTGCAGCAGTCAAGGAATATCATCTGACCATTGATGAAGGAATGGTCAATGTCACAGGTAAATCTCTAAAACGTATCACCGTAAATGGTCAGTTTCCTGCGCCTTTGCTCGAATTTGAGGAAGGTGATGATGCAGTGATTCATGTGCATAATAATTTAAAAAATCAGGATTCTTCAATTCACTGGCATGGCTTGTTATTACCAGGTTTGATGGATGGTGTACCTGGATTTAACGGTTTTAATGGCATTAAACCGCAAGGCGATTTTGTCTATAAATTCAAAGTGCGTCAAAGCGGAACTTACTGGTATCACGCCCATTCCAAAGGTCAGGAACAGGACGGTTTATATGGTGCTTTGGTGATTTATCCAAAGGACAAGAAACCACTTGCTGAGCATGAAAAAACTGAGCGTGACTATGTGGTGATGCTGTCGGATTTTCATGAAAAAACCAGCGACCAGATTCAAAAAGACCTGGAAATTTCCGCTGAATATTATCAGGATCAGCGTGAAACGTTAGGCGATGTGTGGAAACAAGTGAAACGTGATGGCTTAAAAGCCACGTGGTCTGATCGCAAAATGTGGAATCAGATGCGAATGTTAAAAACTGACATGTCTGATGTTACAGGTTATACATTCCTGATCAATGGTAAAACGCCTGAGCAGAACTGGACAGGCATGTTTAAACCAAATGAAAAAGTTCGTCTGCGTTTTATCAATGCCTCTGCGATGTCATTCTTTGATGTGCGTATTCCAAATTTGAAAATGACGGTGGTCGGTGCAGATGGACAGCCTGTCAAACCTGTACCTGTGGATGAGTTCCGTATTGGTACAGCAGAAACCTACGATGTCGTGGTTGAGCCAAAGACAGGACATTATCAGATCGAAGCCGAGTTGATTGACCGTTCAGGTTTTGCCATTGGCACATTGCACAATGAATTGACACCGCAATCGCATGGTATTCACATGCCACAAGCACGTCCTCGTGCCATTTTAACCATGGATGATATGGGGCATGGTGGTGAGCATGCAGGCATGGATCACTCAAAGATGGATCATAGTGCGATGCAAAGCATGGATCATTCGAAGATGAATCATAGTGCAATGCAAAGTATGGATCATTCTAAGATGAATCATGGCGAAATGCAGGGTATGGATCATTCACAACATCAAATGCCTGCAGCAAAAACAATGCAAAAATCTGATGCAGTCGTAGAGGGTTGGGCAAATGCTGCAACGCCACAAGGTGATAAAGCCCTACAATACAGTGATTTAAAATCGTTAACCCCACAGTCTGATACCCGCGAAGCGACAAGTGAATTGGTTGTTCGTTTGGGCGGTACGATGGAGCGCTATATCTGGACAATTAATGGTAAAAAATTCAGCGATGCAGAGCCGTTAAAAGTGAAATATGGTGAGCGTATCAGAATCAAATTTATCAATGACAGTATGATGGCGCACCCGATGCATTTACATGGCATGTTTATGCAACTGGAAAATGGTCAACCTGCGGTGGATATGCCGAACAAACACACCATCGTTGTGCCACCTGCAAAAACAGTGACGGCATTACTCACCGCGGATGAATTGGGTGAATGGGCAATTCACTGTCACCTGTTGTATCACATGAGCGCAGGCATGATGAATAAATTGATCGTTGCCAATGTTTCAGAGGGTGAAACCACCACGACACCAATTCAAAAAAATACTTCAAATAGCCAAACAAGTAATGTAGATAAAAACAGCAATGCAGTACAGCAGGGAGATCAACATGCACATCACTAAGTTATTTTCAAAAGCTGTATTGCTAAGTTCGTTATTTTTAGTCAGTGCCTGGGCGATGGCGCATGAAGGACATGCACATGATATGCAACAGCAACATGCTGAACATCAGCAAATGCCAAATCAGCAAATGCCGCAAGGTCATGCGATGAGTCATGCAACCAAGTCAGAAGCAGAATGTATACAACATCGTCAGGGTGAGCATGCGCATATGAACCATGCTGAACATGCAACACATTGCCAAACAGCTCAACCTAAAAATCAAGCGGATCAAAAAGCACCGACTGATTCTAAAAATAAAAATGTGAAAGGGGATAATCATGCACATCACTAAGTTATTTCCAAAAACAGTATTGGCAAGTTCGTTATTTTTAGTCAGTGCTTGGGCTGTGGCACATGAAGGGCATCATTCAGATCCATCGACTGAAACCCAAGCGACTGCGATGCCTGAAATGGATCATTCCAAAATGAACCATTCACAGATGAATCACACATCTATGAATCATGGTGCAATGGATCATTCACAACATCAGCAACAGCAGAAAACAGTTTCAGCTACAGATCACACTGCCCACCAAGGGCATGATCATCGCAAAGAACATGGCGCGCAGATCTATGCGGTGACCACCGTGGATAACAAATGGTTGCTGAATGAAGATGGCGAGGGTGCTTTAAAGTCTGAAATAGAAACTCGAATTGGGACAGATGAAAATAAGATTTTCCTGAAAGCGCATATCGATAAGCACGAATCACACGATGCAGAGTATGACTTTAAAATGCTCTACAGCCGCATGATCTCCGACTTTTGGGATGCGCAGATCGGTGCGCGCTATCGTGTGGAAAAAGTTGAACGTGATCAGCGCGGTACTGATACCGAAGAAAAACTGGATGGTGTGATTGGCTTGCATGGTATGGCACCATATTTCTTTGAAACCGATGCTTATCTCTATGCAGGTGAGGACAATTATTCAGGCTTTAGTCTGGAAACTGAACGTGATTTATTGCTGACACAGAAGTTGATTTTTCAACCGTATTTGAATGTCGATGTGGTATTTTCAGATGATTCTAAATATGCAAAAAAATCAGGTCTGAGTGGCGTGACAACAGGTATTGAAACTCGTTATGAGATCAGTAAAAAAGTCATGCCATATATCGATATTGCTTATGAATATTCCAAAGGTAATGATGCAACGCCATGGCAAGTGGAAAGCGATTCTGAAAAGGGTTGGCTTTATGGTGCGGGGGTGAGGTTTAGGTTTTAAACCTGAACTTTGATGTTTTAAATAATGAACTATTTTAGGGCTTTTATCATTAAAGCCCTAATTTTTATAGGTGTATTTTGGGTCAAGTTTTGTAAATCATGCCCAAATATGTCGCAAAATAAGTTAGTATTTAATCATTCAGTGGAGGAACGACCTCCCTTAGTGCTTTATTTCTAAAAACTGCACCAAGAAAAATCGTCAGGACGACCTGACTCTAATTAAAATTTGGAGGTCGTCATGGCTTGGATCGTTCTTATTTTTGCAGGTGTCTTTGAAATCGTTTGGGCATATACCATGAAAATGTCCGAGGGTTTTACTAAGCTCACACCGAGCATTATCACTATATTTTTCATGATCTTAAGCTTCGGTCTTTTAGCGTATGCGATGAAAACATTGCCGCTAGGGACTGCCTATACCATCTGGACAGGAATCGGCGCGATTGGTTCATTTCTGGTCGGGATCTTTGTTTTAGGCGAACCAACCTCTGCAATGCGTATGCTCGCTGCGGTTCTGATCATTTCAGGTCTGGTATTGATGAAACTCTCATCTTCATAAGTTTCTAAATTTAAATCAATTTTCGAACAGTAAGGTTGAAGCATTCACCTTACTGTTTTTTCGATGTAAGGAATAAATTATGGCTTGGGCATTATTGATTGTTGCAGGTTTGTTGGAAGTGGTTTGGGCATACTGTATGAAAGTGTCTGACGGTTTCAGCAAATTGACACCAAGTATTTTGACCATTGTTTTTATGATCGCAAGTTTTGCATTATTGTCCTATGCCATGAAAACATTGCCACTCGGCACAGCATATACCGTATGGACAGGCATTGGTGCGATCGGTTCATTTGCAGTCGGGATATTCTTTTTAGGTGAACCTGCATCTGCTATGCGTATGTTGGCTGCGGTTTTAATCACTTCTGGGTTAATATTGATGAAACTCTCATCATCTTAATGCGTATTGGTTCAAGGAGAAGTCGATGAAATTATCGTTCATGGAGATGGCTTCTCTTGTCGGTCAGCTCAAGCTCGTAGCGACTGAAACAGCTTTAGTCGCTGTACTTTGGGAAAATGAAAATCCCAATCGTGTTCGTTTGGCGGAATTGATTGAAGATATATAGCATCCGATTTTACTCGAAACGCAGAAACAGTTGAATGAATACTTTGCAGGGCAACGTCAGGTTTTTGATTTGCCTTTAGATTTTGAAGGCACTGAGTTTCAGCAGAAAGTCTGGCAGGCTTTGTTGACCATTCCTTTTGGTGAAACCCGTAGTTATAAACAGATTGCAGAACAGATAGGTAATGTTAAAGCTGTTCGTGCGGTGGGCGCTGCTAATGGTAAAAACCCGATTTCGATTATTGCGCCGTGTCATCGGGTTGTTGGTGCAAATGGGAAATTGGTGGGCTTTGCAGGAGGGTTGGAGAATAAGGATATTCTTTTAAAAATTGAGAAATTACAATAAAATATAATTACTTATTGATAATATTAAAATTTTAAATGAATACATCACAAATATTAGCTCCACTTTTTTCACAATTGTGGTGGATGATTCCGTTATTCCTGATTGTTGGGGCAATCAAAGCATTTAAACCTTTTCTAAAAGGGAAAATGGGAGAGTTTGCTGTCAGTGCGCATGTAAAATTGTATCTGGACAAAGAAAAATATACTTTACTCAATGACTGTACTTTGCCAGATGAACTGAATCAAACCACACAAATCGACCATATTTTACTGAGTCCGTATGGTATTTTTGTAGTGGAAACCAAGAATTACAAAGGTTGGATTTTTGGCGATGAGCGTCAGAAAACATGGACACAGAAAATTTATAAAAAGTCTTATAAATTTCAAAACCCATTGCATCAAAACTATAAACATCAAAAGGTTTTAGAAAATATTTTGGCTGATATTGTTGATCCTGCATTGATTCATTCAGTTGTAGTTTTCATGCCTGATTGTGAGTTTAAAACACAAATGCCGAGTAATGTTTTTCGAGGTGCAGCTTGGACAGATTATGTCAAAGGCTTTCGAGATGAAGTGATTCCATCGACAAAACTGAAACGAATTCAACTCAGAATCGAAAAAGAAGTGTTGGAAAAGTCTTGGAAAACCAATCGTCAGCATGTACAGAATTTGAAAGACAGTCATGCAGATAAAACCGTTTGATTAAAACTAGCTTAGAGATTAAGAAGCTACTTCTTAATCAAGCAAATATTTGACTTTGTCCAATGACGTGGTCTTTTGCTTTTTCAACTCTTTATCTGCAAACTCATAAATACTTTTTTCATGATTCAGCACATATTCAAAAAACATCTGAGTATCCTGATCTGCATGTTTGCATAAGCGTTCAAAGGCTTGCATAAAAGGTTGTGTGCCATCTTTGAGTAAAAACATCGCTAGTTTCCACGGCATTTTAGCCAATGCAAAACCTGTGGCACTACCTTGAGTTTTGATATGTAAACGAGATGTGGCTTTTAAGTTATTCTGCTTTAAAAATGCCTGAAAGCGCTCAAGAGTTTGAGTTTCCAAAGCTGCCAAAACTAACCATTTTTGCTTATGTTCTTCTGATTTCGCATGTTTTGCAGCAGTAAGAAAAACGGCTTCACCAAAGATTTCAGACTCTAACAGTTTATTCAGATCATCTTGATATTGTTGGTAATTCATTGGAAATTCCTTTTCAATTATTTGGTTCTTAGCCTTATATTTGCAACTGTTTATTCGCTGTGATCAGCTTTAAATCGTGGATAAAAATATTTTAGAGTAATTACTCTAATTTTGAAAGTGGTATGAGACAAATAGCGAAAGATGAGGGGGCTTTGATTTTTGTATTTGTATAAGTGATTGAAAAATTAATAACTGATGTTACGCACATTCAAATGTAAAGCATCATATTAAACTGTTTTGAAGTTTACTTGACGGAGTCTTGCATCAAAAGTTTTGATTTAGGGATTAGCCTTCGGCTCGACCTACTTTTTTTTCGGAAAAAGTAGGCAAAACCATTGTCATCCGCAAAACTCGTCGGTGACCATCTTTTGATTGATATATCGTAGAAACGTTAACTTACAGATGTAGTCCTGCCTCAAACACGTTGCGGATGACGTTATCGCGTATCTACTTTTATCGAGGTGTAATTTTCAATTTTGATATTACTACGTAACATCAGTTAATAATGAAAGCTCCTTCTCCCTTTGGGATGAGGAGGTAACTCCGCAAGAGGATGAGGGGCTATAAAACTCCTTCTTTTACGGATTTTCACTTCTCACCCGCAAGAGAAGGAGCTAAAAGCAATTCAACTCAAAACCGCTTCGGAATTTTCTGACCACCTTCCACAGGTGTTTCCGCATTTTTCAATACACCAAATAACCATGCTTCAGCATGATTTACAGCAACTGGTAATGAATCACCTAGAGCTAAACGACCTGCAATAAAACTTGCAAGCGAACAGCCTGAACCGTGATATTCACCGTCTAAACGCGGGCATTTGGTTTCAGAAACCATTTCACCATTCACATAAAGTGCATTGCGGATATAGTCAGGTGTATCTTCATGTCCACCTTTGACCAAAATAGCTTTTGCACCCATTTCAAACAATTTTGCTGTGGCTTTTTCCAAATCCTGTTCACCAGTTAAAGCACGAAGCTCCACTGTATTGGGTGTGAGTACTGTTGCCAAAGGAATCAATTCTACAAAGGCTTTGACCAGTGTTTCCTGATTGCCCAGTGAACCGCCACTGTTGGCAACTAAAACAGGATCAAGCACATACAGATAATCCGAATGTTCACGTAAAAATTCAGCCAAGGCCGCGATATTATCCGTAGTCCCTAACATGCCTGACTTAACAGCTTTAATCGGTAAATCTTTCACTACAGCATTGGCTTGCGCAAGGAGTAATTCTTTTGAAGTCGCTTCAAAACCAAAGACCTGCTGAGAGTTCTGAACTGTCAGTGCGGTACAGGCGATGGCTGCATGTGCACCACTTTGCCCAATAGCTTCAATATCTGCTTGCAAACCTGCGCCACCTGATGGATCAAGACCTGAAAAACACAATACAGTAGGGCGCACGATGATGTCCTTAAATTCACAAATTTGGGTTAGTATAGGCAACTTTAGCAAAACTCTCGACTGTAATTTTGCATCGCTCGTATTTAGTAAAAGGTAAATCTGTGCTTAAAAATATTTTGATTGATTTAGACGGAACTTTGACTGATCCAAAGGAGGGGATTACCACCTCTGCACGTTATGGACTGAATAAAGTGGGTCATCCGATTCCTGACAGTGAAAATATTGACTGGATTATTGGTCCTCCATTAAAAGCGTCTTTGGCAAAATTGTTGAATGTCGATGTGAATGATGATTTGGCAGAGCAAGCTTTGCTTGGTTATCGTGAGCGTTTTGCAGTAACAGGTTTGTATGAAAACCATGTGTTTGATGATGTCGCTTCGACATTGGAATCATTGAAAAATAAAGATTATCGTCTATTTTTAGCCACGGCTAAACCCGAAATCTATGCACGTCAGATTCTGGATCATTTTGATTTACTCAAATACTTCGACTATCCATACGGCAGTGAGCTTACAGGTGAGCGTACCAATAAAGGCGAATTGATCGCTTATATTTTAGAGAAAGAGCAACTCAAGCCTGAAGAATGCTTAATGGTCGGTGATCGTGAGCATGATATTTTTGGTGCACGTAAAAATGGCATTGAAACTATTGCTGTGGAATATGGTTATGGATCAAAAGCTGAGTTGGATGAAGCGAAGCCAAAGGCGAGAATTGGAAAGTTTTCTGATTTATTGAGTTTGGTTTAAATTAGAAAGTTATGAATGCACAATCAGCTAGTTGATATTCCTAGCTGATTTTTTTAATCGTGTTTCTGATACACTGCTGATAATCGTTAGAACATTAATAACAATGAAAAATAAACTGATAAAAATCTTGATTATATGTGCGCTCTGTCTTTGGGTCATTATTTTTGCCACTATAAAGTGGTTAAGTGCAGATGAGCCGTTGTCAAAAGAATCTCAAGTATTGCTTGATCAAGTGCAAATGTATGATCCTGATTTACAAGAGCATCCTTATTTTTTTGAATTGGGTTTTGATGCAAGGAATGATGCAGACCAAATTTTATTAGGGCAATTACAATATCATTCGGATTGGTCGAATTTTATTCAGCATCAGTTGGGTGAAGAGGGTAAAAATAACAATCAGGATTTAGAAACGTTTAGAGGGCAATTTTTTAGTCAAAAAAGCATAGACATGTTCAAGGCTATGCAAGCTGTAGCGAAAGAGCAAGGCTTGAGTTATCAGTTATATTCACAAAATCGCGCAGAATTACAACGTTTGTATGCTTCGCAAGGAATGTTGAATGCAAGATTTCAACGTTTATTAAATGCGCCGCAATCGGATAAAGTTTTATTATTGACGGCACAAGCAAAAATCCCTGATTTTATACTGATCATTCGAATGCATCATTTGTATCTTTCTCATTTAGCATTTAAGAACGATATATCGGGTATTGTTAAATATATTGAAAAATTGGAGCAAATGAATACGCATGTTCCCTTGATTGATAAAATGATTCAACTCAGTATGCTCTCTGATAGTTTGAATATTTTAAATGACTTAAATCGTAAAACTCCAAAAGTCCAATTTCAAATTCCACGACTGACACCACCACAGTTATCAGTGAGGTATAATTTTGCTGATGAAATAGCACGAACTGAATCGATACTGGTTAAATTCAATGATGACCAAGTTTTTGCAAAAAATATTGATCATATCTTTGAAAATAAAAATTCATCATCGATCAAGTTATGGCTATATTATTCATTCGTCCATTTATTTTTCTTAAAGAACACATCATTAAATAGCTATGCCGAACCAATTTCTTCCTTTGTTTCATTATCAGAAATGGAAAATAACCAATTTAAGCAGGCTATTCAAAAGGATTTAAATATCCAACAGAATAGAGCGCCATTTAAAAATTATTTAGGTTATAAAATTGTCGATGTTGCCATGCCAGCTTGGAAATCTTATGTTGTTAGCCCGAGATTTGTGAATCAAAAAATTCAAATTCTAAATGTGCTGGTTCAAAATCGTCAGTTTGATTTAAAACAATTGAATCAGAATAAAGAGGGATATGAATATTATCGGACGGCAACGGAGTTGTGTATTAAAAGTCCAGATCCGCAAACGAAGGAAGAGGATTGGAAGCGGTATAAAAGTTGCTTGAAAATTTAATTCACATCCAAATACAACGACTCTTTAATTTCCTCCATCACAATATAACTATGAGATGACGCAGAAGATGGTAGTTTCTTGAGTAAGTCACCCAATAAGCGACGATAAGCCGTCATTTCTTTCAGTCGTGCTTTGACCAAATAATCGAAATCACCTGAGATCAAATGACATTCTTGAACCTCGGGAATTTCCATTAAATCTTTGGCAACTTGCTCAAAAACATCACCAGACTTTGCTGACAAACTAATTTCTAAAAAAACCAATAGATTACGATCCAAATGTTTCGGGTTGAGCCGTGCATGGTAGCCCATAATGACACCATCACGTTCCAGCCGTTTTACACGTTCTGAGCAAGGTGTCGTTGATAAACTGACCCGTGCAGCCAATTCGCTGATGGCAATGCGTCCTTCATTTTGAAGAATTTCTAAAATCATCCGATCTGTACGGTCTAATTTGCGCATCAACTATTTCCTTTTTTTAGTCAATTTTCACGACAAAAAATTAAAACACCTAAATTATAGCGATAAAAACAGTGAAATAAACTATTAAACTGAAAATATACTAGCAAAATAAACTAGTAAATGCGTAAAGGATAAGAAATGCGTGTAATCGTATTGGGTAGTGGTGTGATTGGTGTCGCAAGTGCATATTACCTCGCACAGCAGGGAGCTGAAGTTACAGTTTTAGATCGCCAAACAGGTCCAGCAGAAGAAACAAGCTTTGGTAATGCAGGGCAAATTTCGCCTGGATACTCGACACCGTGGGCTGCGCCAGGTATTCCATTCAAAGCCGTAAAATGGATGTTTCAGCATCATGCACCGTTAGCAATCAATATTGATGGCAGCATGTGGCAACTTCAGTGGATGGCGCAAATGCTGAAAAACTGCAATGCAGAAAGCTATGCCATCAACAAAGAACGTATGACCCGTGTGGCAGAATACAGCCGTGATTGTTTACGTGAGCTTAGAAAAGATACAGGCATCAGTTACGAAAACCGCTCAAAAGGAACGCTACAAGTTTTCCGTAATGAAGCACAACTTGAAATGGTGCAACGTGATATTGCAGTGCTTCAAGAGTGTGGTGTTCCACATGAATTATTACTCAAAGATGATTTAGCCAAAGTTGAACCTGCTTTAGCGCACGCAAAAGACAAATTGGTTGGTGGTTTACATTTACCCAATGATGAAACAGGTGACTGTTATTTATTTACCAATGCTTTGGCAAACCTCGCTAAAGATTTAGGTGTGGAGTTTAAATTCAACCAGAATGTAGAAAAACTGGTGGTTGAAGGCGATGAAATTAAAGGTGTTGTGGTCAATGGTGAAGTTCTGACAGCAGACCGTTATGTACTGGCTTTTGGTAGCTATTCACGTGATTTCTTAAAACCACTTGAGTTGAATTTACCTGTTTATCCAGTTAAAGGTTACTCACTGACGATTCCTATTGTTGATGCAAACTATGCACCGCAATCTACTGTTTTAGATGAAACTTATAAAATTGCGATCACGCGTTTTGATGAGCGTATTCGTGTTGGTGGGATGGCTGAACTGAGCGGTTTTAACCACGGTTTAAATACAGACCGTCGTGGAACTTTGGAAATGGTTACACAAGATTTATTCCCCGGTGGTGACTTGGCTCAGGCTTCATTCTGGACAGGTTTACGCCCAATGACTCCTGACAGTACGCCAATTATTGGTGCGACACGCTTTAAAAATCTGTTCCTCAATACAGGTCATGGCACGCTCGGCTGGACGATGGCATGTGGTTCAGGAAAACTGATCAGTGATTTAGTCCTGAACCATAAAACAGACATCAGTACAGAAGGTTTATCAATCAAACGCTATCCACACGCTGCTTAATTGATATTTACGACTACCATCTACTTATTCAGGGACGAATAAAATGCCAAGACCGATTTGTGCAGTGATTCATCAGGATGCACTGCAACACAATCTAAATATTGCCAAGCAATATGCACCGCAAAGTAAAGTATTCGCAGTGGTGAAAGCCAATGCCTATGGACATGGTGTTGAACGTGTTTATGACACATTTAAATCAGCTGATGGTTTTGCATTACTGGATTTAGATGAAGCTAAACGACTTAGACAGTTAGGTTGGACTGGTGAAATTCTGCTTTTGGAAGGTATTTTTTCAGCGCAGGATTTACAGGTCTGTCTGGATTTGAATCTCAGTTTTACCATTCACAGTACACATCAGATTGAGTGGTTGGCTGAATTTTCACAGCCTGCACAGTTTGATGTGTATTTGAAAATGAACAGTGGGATGAACCGTTTAGGTTTTCCACCTGAACAATACCGTGCTGCTTGGGAAAAGCTCAATCAACTCAGCAATATCAAATCTATTACTCACATGATGCATTTTTCGGATGCAGATGGTGAGCGTCTTGGACAGTCCGGTATTGATTATCAATATGGCGTGTTTGAAGAAACCATTCGTGATCTTCCGGGTGATCGTACCGTATCCAACAGCGCAGCCATTTTAAGACATTCTCAACAGCTTCTATCCGATACTGTGCGTAGTGGCATCATGCTCTATGGTAGTTCGCCAGATTTCCCAACTCATTCCATTCATGACTGGAATCTCAAACCGACCATGAGCTTACGCAGTGAAATTCTTGCGATTCAGGAGATTCAGGCGGAGCAAACGGTGGGTTATGGCTCTAAATTCACTGCAACAGAAACGATGAAGATTGGCATTGTGGCATGTGGTTATGCAGATGGTTATCAGCGTATTTCCGTAGATGCTCCGATTCTAGTCAATGATGCTCTGACTAAAACCATCGGTCGCGTCAGCATGGATATGCTGGCTGTGGATTTAACTCATATCCTTGCAGCCGAAGTCGGCAGTGAAGTGGTGTTGTGGGGCAAATCTTCAAATGGTGTGGTGTTGCCTATCGATGATGTAGCAGCAAGTTCAGGCACAGTCGGTTATGAACTGATGTGTGGTGTGACTGCTCGTGTCCCATTCATGATTGAAAATTAAAATTAAAAAATACGCATTGAGAATGCATTTTTTTAGTAAATCATTAATTGAAAAAAGGAAGTCACAATGACTCAGCATAGCGATATACAAAAGATCAACAGCACAGAAGTGATGAGTTCTGTGACAATATTCAATAAAGTTGTGTATTTATCTGGACAGGTTCCTAAAAATACTGATGCCGATATTACAGGGCAGACTTTGGATATTTTAGCAACGATTGATGAGTTGCTTGCAGCTGCAGGTACAGATAAGTCTCGCTTATTGTCTGCACATGTATATATTAAGAACCTTTCTGATTTCCAGACCTTTAATACCGTCTGGATCGATTGGTTAAAAGGTTGCGTAACCCCTGCGCGTGCAACGATTCAAGCAGACTTAGTCAATCCAAACTGGTTGATTGAAATTGCAGTCACAGCTGCGCAGGCTTAATTTTTTGTAAATGTAATTCGACTGAGCACTATGTCACCCATAGTGCTCAGTCGGTCTGGATCAAACACTAGAACGAGGATGTTCTGACGCCAAAAGCGGGTTTGATCTGAAAGAAATGTCAAAAAGGATATTTTTATGACAACTTCAAGCCATTCAGATGACGCACAATCGTCGCCACATGAGCTACAACGGAAACTCTCCAACCGTCATTTGCAGTTGATTGCGATTGGTGGTGCGATTGGTACAGGTTTATTTATGGGATCTGGGAAAACTATTTCCCTCGCTGGTCCATCTATTCTGATCATTTACATGATCATTGGTGCAATGTTCTTTTTCCTGATGCGCGCATTGGGTGAAATTCTACTTTCAAATCTCCATTACAAATCTTTTATCGACATGGCACATGACCTGATCGGTCCAGGTGCTGGTTATTATATTGGCTGGTCATACTGGCTCGGCTGGATTCTGGTCGGGATTGCTGACCTTGCCGCTATTATTAATTATCTGAATTTCTGGCTACCTGAGGGGACAGCATTTACCCCCATGGGACAAGCCATGATCAGTGCTGGCTGTGTTTTACTGGTTCTGGGTATTAACTTACTGACCGTTAAACTGTTTGGTGAAATTGAGTTCTGGTTTGCCTTGATCAAGATTCTCGCCATTATTGGTTTGATTTTGATTGGTAGCTTTATGGTGTTCAGCCATTTCCAAGCGCCAAGCGGTTCAGTGGCAAGTTTCAGCAATGTCTGGTCGCATGGTGGTATGTTCCCGCAAGGTGGTAGTGGTTTCCTCGCAGGTTTCCAGATCGCTTTATTCGCCTTTGTTGGGGTTGAGCTGATCGGGACTATGGCAGCTGAAACCAAAGATCCTGAGAAAAACCTACCGAAAGCGGTCAATGCGATCCCTACACGAATCATTCTGTTCTATGTCTTAGCATTATTTATCGTGATGTCTGTGACGCCGTGGAATCAGATTCCTGCTGATCAAAGCCCATTCGTGACGTTGTTTATGCATGCAGGTATTGCTTCTGCTGCGATTATCATGAATCTGGTGGTGTTGTCTTCAGTCATGTCATCAATGAACAGCGGTGTGTTCTCGACCAGTCGTATGCTTTTTGGTCTGGCAAAAGAAGGTCAGGCACCTGAAAAATTAGCAGAACTATCTAAACGTGCTGTTCCTGCAAAAGGGTTATTGTTCTCCTGTAGTTTCATCATGGCGGGTGCTGCATTGCAGTATTTTGTTCCAAATACACTTGAAGCATTCACTTTGGCAACTTCATTGTGTGTGATTTTATTTATCAGTATCTGGAGCATTATCATGGTGTGTTATATCCGCTATCGTAAATTGCGCCCTGAACTGCATGAAAAATCAAACTTTAAAATGCCTGGTGGCGTATGGATGTCGTATGTGGTACTGATTTTCCTTGCATTCACTTTGGTGATTCTGAGTTTAGAGCCTGATACTTTAAGAGCACTAATGATCAGTCCATTTTGGGTGATTATCCTCGCAGTGACTTATCAGCTACTGTATAAACCACGTATGAAAAAGCGTAATAAACTGCAATAAATCATTCTTTTTATACAATATCAGGAGATACCGAAATGTTATCTCCTGAACATTTCCTCACAATTTGAATTGCAAAGCCTTCACAAATTATTATCAATCACTAAAAAAATCTATTTTAATACTCGCAGTTAAAACGAATACGAGCATTATGCGAAATTATAAAATAGATGTATTGCGTGGCATTTCCATACTTCTGGTGTTGATTCACCATTTCAATATTCCATATAAATTGCATGATACCTTTTTAGGGATACAGGTTTTTGGTGAAAGCCTGAGTACGCTGATCGCTCGAAATGGTAATTATGGCGTCACCATGTTCTTTGTGATCTCGGGTTTTTTGATTACGCAACATACTTTGCAACGCAGTTCTTCTTTAGCACAGATCAATCTCAAAGATTTCTATATACGCCGTATTGCACGGATTATTCCCTGTCTGGTTTTACTGGTGGCAATGGTCACTGTGTTAGGCAGTTTTGGTCTAAAGCCATTTATGAACCAGGCGCCGAATGATATTGAAGTGTCTTATGCTTTAACGGTTTTTTCAGCATTTACCTTCTGGATGAATATCCTGATCATTGAAAATGGTTGGGTCAATTATGCACTGGGTGTGCTGTGGTCACTGTCTGTGGAAGAAGTCTTCTATGTGGCTTTTCCGATTTTGTGTATACTTTTAGGTCGTGGAAAAGGTTTTATTCTCTTTCTACTCGCAGTGATTTGTTATGCACCGTATTTCCGTTCTTTGCATTTTGGTGAAGAAAGTGGGGCATATCTCTATCATTATTTTTCAAGTTTTGATGGCATTGCGATAGGCTGTATTACGGCACTCATCGTTCAAAAGTATTCAGGTACATTGCCCCATAAAAATCTGATCATTGGCATTGTTTCAGCCTTAATGATTGCATTGTATTTCTATGAGCCAATCAAAGAAGTCAGTACATGGGGCATCAGTGCATTTGCACAGTTATCGGCTGTTTTAATGTTCTGTTTTGCGCAGAATTCAAAGGCTCATGCACAATCCTTCTTTGCAAAAATAATGGTGTGGATTGGTCAGCGCAGTTATGAAATGTATCTGTTTCATCTGATTATTCTTGGCCTATTTAAAGTACTGTATTTACCTAAAGAAACCTTGCCTGCTGAAAAGTTGATGTTATTGCCTGTTTATTTTATCTTGGTTTTTATTTTGAGTTGGGCGATCGAAAAGTATTATTCAGTGCCGTTGAATCAGATGATTAAGATAAGATTTATAAAGTGAGTGAAAATAATGAATTATCTATGGGAATTGATGGGTAAAAATTCTGGCCAACTTCAGACCCTATTAGCGATTATTGGATTGACATGTGCTTTGATTGCAGCAGTTTATGCAAAAAGACAAATAAAATTGTCACAGGATCAAAGATTATTTGAATTAAAGCTATCAATTTTAAATACAGCGTATGAGTGTAAGGAACTCATTTATGAAATGAAATTTAGAAATGAAAACTTAAAGTCTAAATATGGAGAAATGCTGAATCTTAGAGGGCAATCACTCAATACTAATTTGGATGGGTATGATTATAATTATCATGAATATTTTAAGTTAATATTAGGACCCTTGGAGCAACCTGAAGAGGTTGTAGAGCAACTCATTTTTGAAATAAAAGATGAGAATATTAAAAATAACCTACAAGAATTTGAAAAACATTTAAATTTGTTATGCACAATTAAAGGGGGAATATATACTGCAAATTGTGGTTATTTAAGACGCATAGTTGAGATGGAAAGAATGTTAACTAAGTAATAAAAACCTCCATTTGGAGGTTTTAAATTTTGGTATGGGTATTTTAAAAAGTCGGTTTAACCACCACTAAAATAATCACAGCAACTAAAATCAAGGTTGGCATCTCATTGAAAAAACGCCAGAATTTATGCGATTTATAATGCGCATTGCCAATCAATTTTTTACGATAATAACCACAAACAAAATGGTAAATCACCAATAAACCAACTAATCCGACTTTGAGATAAAACCAAACGGCTTCATGATAATGACGACTTGCATCACCCCAATCGACGAGGAAATGTGCTGTGATGAGTGTTGCGACCATCGCAGGCCACATGATGCCACGATACAACTTACGTTCCATGACTTCAAAGCGTTGATGGCTGACAGCATCATCACTCATGGCATGGTAGACATATAGGCGGGGGAGATAGAACAATGCAGCAAACCAACAGACTACTGCGATAATATGAAGTGCTTTGACCCAAAGGAAAGCTTCTGAAGGAGCATCCATCAATTTACCCTTTTAAGGGCAGTGTGGAAGAAGTTGATCATTCACTGTTCACACGGCGAATGATCAAAATTTCTTAAATTAGCCTTCCCATTTTTTGAAAATGAGACAAGCATTAACACCGCCAAAACCGAAACTGTTACTCATCACAGTATTCAATTTTGTGTCACGTTTTTCAAGTACAACATCATAAGCTTTTGCACCTTCATCAAGTTCAGTCACGTTGATGTTTGGCGCGATAAAGTCATTTTGCATCATCAGTACAGAATAAATCGCTTCTTGTACACCCGCAGCACCCAAGCTATGACCTGTCATTGATTTAGTAGAACTCAAAGCAGGAACATTGCCTTCACCGAATGCGCGACCCATTGCATGAAGTTCTGTAATATCACCAGCAGGTGTAGATGTACCATGTGTATTTACATAGTCAATTTTTTCTACGCCATGTTGTTTTGCTTCTTCAAGTGCCATCAAGATACAACGTGTTGCACCTTCACCTGAAGGAGCAACCATATCCGCACCATCAGAGTTAGCTGCATAAGCTACAACTTCAGCAAGAATGTTCGCACCACGAGCTTGAGCATGTTCAAGTGATTCAAGTACCACGAAACCACCACCACCTGCGATCACGAAACCGTCACGATCCGCAGAGTATGGACGTGAAGCAGATTCAGGTGTTTCATTGTATTTAGAACACAATGCACCCATCGCATCAAACAATAAGCTTTGTGACCAGTGATCTTCTTCACCACCGCCCGCAAGCATTAAATCTTGTTTACCCAATTGAATCAGGTTATAGGCATAACCAATCGCATCGGCAGAAGTTGCACATGCACTGGTAATTGAGTGTGCTACACCTTGTAATTTAAATGCCACACCGACGTTTGCGGTAATGGTATTTGACATATTACGTGGTACGAAGAAAGGACCAATTTTACGAGCGCCTTTTTCTTCAAGTAACTTAATCATTTCAGCAACAGAAGCAGTTGAGTTACCACCTGAACCGCCTGCGATCCCATAACGTGGATTGCCACCAAGTTGCTCAGGTGTTAAGCCTGCATGCTCAACTGCTGCCAATGCAGAGTTATAGGCATACATTGCACACACGCCCATGAAACGTTTGAGTTTACGGTCGATGCCATCAAAATCTTGTTCAGCAGCAGCACTGACATGGCTTTTGAAATTTAATTCTTCATAAGTTGGATTATGGCGAGTACCAGAAATACCATTTTGTAAAGAATGTGTTACATCTGCTAGGGTATTCCCAATACAAGAATTAATACCCATACCCGTAATTACAACGCGACGGTTCATGCAAAGTCCTTTATTTATAAATAGGGATAGAATGGAGCCCATTTAAACGGTTTTGCTTTTTAATCGCAATGGCGAAAGATATTGATTCATCAATAACGTTTAAATAGGCTTCAGTTGATCTTAAAAATGTTGTAATGCATGGTAGTACTTAGTGTTATGACAGGTTTTGATGAACTTTTGATGTGATGAGATTCCATGAAAAGTTAGGCAAAAACATCCATTGGATAATGTGCTTAAAGTGAGTAAATGACGAATATCTTATAGATTAATACATCACAGCATTTGATTTGAAAAATGATTTGGGTTTAGTCCAAAGGTTCTTCATAGTCGATTTGTTCGAGTTTCCCAGTTACTGGATTGCGTGCAAAAGCACTCTGTGGTGGTGCATCGAGTAGGGTGATAATTTCAGGACAATAATTGGCAATCGTATTTACATCGTAAACACCATGATGATTTGCATCGTCCATATAGTCTTGGGATTCTTCTCCACTCGTAAAAAGCCAACCACTGTCTTCTGGATGATCAGGATGTGGAAACTCTCTGACCATATAGCCCACAGATTTACCCTCTACAGTAATCATATCTGTTGCAATACAAGCGCCATAACCTGTAGCGAGTGGGCGAATCTGAGTTTTATCTAGGTGAAATTTCTTAGTCATTATTGTATTACCTTTGGGTTGTATTATGATCAGGGTGAAATCATAGAGAACTGAATTTTTTATATGATCGTATGTTCTAATATAGAGTAATTATATGTGATGGTAATGATCATATTTAAAAATAAAATCAAGATTTTGGCTTTTTAACAGAATCGAAACCGATTAAAGTAAAAGATCTATGTCATTATGATGATTAAGTTTAAAAATATAAGTGGGTGAGCAGAAATATGTCTGATTCAAAGAATAAACAACAGCACAGTTTAATTTCGAATGCTTTAAATGTTGCAAAAAAAATGACAACAACCGGCTTTGATGTATTGAATCATGTCGCACCTGGTACAGTGAGTAAATTGACTCAAAGCCCACAACAGGACTCAGTGATTCAGGGTTCTGCAAAAGAAAAAAATAACCTTGAACGCAAAAAATATGAAAATCCTCAACAAATGATGCGTGAACATTTACCAACAGTGACAGGAAAGTTATTGGGTAAGCATTATAAAAAAATTAATCATGTCGCTTCATTTATCTCACCTGACCTTAATGACAAATTGTCAGATTTTATCTTTGATAAGCTCAATGACTTTGTATCTGAACTAACTTCTGTAGAGGCATTGCTGAAAGAGGTGGGTGCGAAAGATTTATCAGAATTGGCAAAAGATCCTGAGCGTTCTTTGCGGATCAGTACGGCATTGGCAAACCAAAATAAACTGATTGCTGTGATTCAAGGGGCATTATCTGGTGCTGTAGGAGGAGTGGGAGCGATTATCGATGTTCCAACATCTTTAGCACTGGCACTACGTAGTATTTACCATACGGGGCGTGCTTATGGTTTTGAGTTAAATCTCAAAGACCAAGCCATTGTCGAATATATTTTTAAAGAAATTGATTTGGCAACTGTTGCTGAAAAGCAAGCGTTGTTGGCGGCAATTCGCACTTTTGTTGGAGTATTAGAAACTCATAATGTCAGTCAGTTACAGCAGTTACTGGGTTCTGGAAATGACATTGATGTTTTAAAGCGTTGGGTTGCCAATGACGATGGTTCATTCAAGCTTTCGTGGATGAATAATCTGCCTCATTTTACTTTACTCTCGCGCTTAACACCTTTAGCGACGATGGGCGTAAGTGCTGTATATAGTTGGAAATTGGTGGATGATGCAACAGATAAAGCTGAAATTATTTTTTCAGGTGCTCGACAATACTTATTGGCACATCCTGATGAAAATATAGATGCTTTAGAAGCATACGAAAAGTCAACACAAAGTCTTTCGGAAACAACGCCATTATTGTTAAAAGAAATTGAAACAGAACCACAGTCTGAAACTAAATCGTCTGTAGACGTTGAAGAAAAGCCCCAAGTGACAAAGCTCGTTGAAGAAACAGTTCAACCAGTTGAAAGTAAAGCTCAGCCTAAAACTCCTGTAAAGGTTAAAAAGGAAGTTGTACAACCTACTGAAAATTCTTCTGAAAATAATGCTCAGTCTAAGACCGCGCCAAAAGCCAAAACTACGACTACAAGAGCAAGACGTACGACTCAAAAAGTTGAACCGAAAGCTGAAGGTGCAGATAAAACGGTTTCAGTGGCTAAAACTTCAACAAGCGCAAAAACTGTAACAAAAAGGCGCACTCCTGCAAAAGCCAAAGAAAACCTAGGAAATACAGCAAAAACTTCTGATAAATCATTGGAAAACACGGAAAATAAAGCTGAATAAATAGAATCAGATTTATTCTGTAAGGTTGGAATGGTCGATATTTGACAGTACGTTGAATATTGACCATTTTTACGTCTTGGCTTACAATTGCATGCCCTCAAAAAGTGGTATTTTTTTGAGGCTTTTTATTAACGGGAGAATTGCCATATGGCAACAACAAATCAGTTGATCCGTAAGGGTCGTACAACTTTAGTTGAAAAATCTAAAGTTCCTGCGTTGAAGGCTTGTCCACAACGTCGTGGTGTTTGTACACGTGTTTATACAACTACACCTAAAAAACCTAACTCAGCAATGCGTAAAGTTTGCCGTGTTCGCTTAACTTCAGGTTTCGAAGTTTCTAGCTATATCGGTGGTGAAGGTCATAACCTACAAGAGCACAGTGTTGTTCTTATCCGTGGTGGTCGTGTTAAAGACTTACCAGGTGTACGTTACCATACCGTTCGTGGTTCTTTGGACTGTGCTGGTGTTAAAGATCGTAACCAGTCTCGTTCAAAATACGGTACTAAACGTCCTAAGAAATAATTCGTTAAGAATTAAAGCTTAAGATTATAGAACCGCAATCCTTTATCGTCTCGCTTGTCTGATTTCTGCATTTATTTTGTGAAATTCAAGCGACGTGTAGTAAGGCCAGCGAATAGTACATGACACTTTGTACTCATGCTGGATAAACCTGAAGTGTCATATTTATAGGTAGTTTAAAATGCCAAGACGTCGCGTAGTCGCTGCTCGTGAAATCCTTCCGGATCCTAAGTTCAGTAGCCAAACAATCGCTAAATTCATGAACCACGTAATGCAAGATGGTAAAAAATCTATTGCTGAAAGTATCGTTTACGGTGCTTTAGATCGCGTTCAAGAAAAAAACAAAGTAGACCCAGTTGAATTTTTCGAGACTACTCTTGAAAAAGTTCGTCCTATGGTCGAAGTAAAAGCACGCCGTGTTGGTGGTGCTACATACCAAGTACCTATGGAAGTACGCCCATCCCGTCGTACTGCCTTGGCTATGCGTTGGTTAGTAGATGCTGCTGCTAAGCGTTCTGAAAAAACTATGGCGTTACGTCTTGCTGGCGAGTTGCTTGATGCAGCTGAAGGTAAAGGCGCAGCGATCAAAAAACGTGAAGATGTGCATCGTATGGCTGAAGCTAACAAAGCCTTCTCTCACTACCGCTTCTAAGCGGTTAAAACAGTCCCTAATCAGGAGAATACTCATGCGGACAGCAGCTCGATTTAACATCACCCTCTACCAAAGTGGGGGATTTGCGGGTATTTGAGTTGCCCCAAAACGTATTGAGTATCCGTACGCATCAATAATTTTATTGATGCGTCCTGTTTTAAACAACAAAATTTAGGAATGCAAGAAATCATGGCTCGTCAAACCCCAATTTCTCGTTATCGTAACATTGGTATCTCTGCACACATTGATGCTGGTAAAACAACGACTTCAGAACGTATTTTGTTCTATACAGGTCAAAGCCACAAACTTGGTGAAACTCACGAAGGTTCTGCGACTACTGACTGGATGGAACAAGAACAAGAACGTGGTATTACCATTACTTCAGCAGCAGTAACATGCTTCTGGTCAGGTATGGGCAACCAGTTCGACCAACACCGTATTAACGTTATTGACACACCGGGACACGTTGACTTCACAATCGAAGTAGAACGTTCTATGCGTGTTCTTGACGGTGCGTGCATGGTTTACTGTGCTGTAGGTGGTGTACAACCTCAGTCTGAAACAGTATGGCGTCAAGCAAACAAATATAAAGTTCCACGTATTGCGTTCGTTAACAAAATGGACCGTACTGGTGCGAACTTCTTCCGTGCTGTTGAGCAAATGAAAACTCGTTTAGGTGCAAATCCAGTGCCTATCGTTGTTCCAATTGGTGCAGAAGAAAGCTTCCAAGGTGTTGTTGACCTTATCGAAATGAAAGCGATTATCTGGGATGAAGAATCTCAAGGTATGAAGTTTGAATACGGTGAGATCCCAGCTGAATTGGTTGAATTAGCGCAAGAATGGCGTACTAACATGGTTGAAGCTGCTGCTGAAGCATCAGAAGAACTCATGGATAAATACCTAGAAGAAGGCGAACTAACTAAAGAAGAGATTGTTGGCGGTCTACGTACACGTACTTTGGCGAATGAAATTCAGCCAATGATGTGTGGTTCTGCATTCAAAAACAAAGGTGTTCAACGTATGTTGGATGCTGTAATTGAATTCTTACCTGCACCAACTGACGTTGAAGCGATCAAAGGTATTCTTGACGACAAAGACGAAACTGAAGGTTCTCGTGAAGCGTCTGATGAAGCACCGTTCTCTGCGTTAGCGTTCAAAATCATGAACGACAAATTCGTAGGTAACTTAACGTTCGTACGTGTTTACTCTGGTGTTCTTCAAGCAGGTAGCCCTGTTTACAACCCAGTGAAAATGAAACGTGAGCGTATTGGTCGTATCGTACAGATGCATGCTAACGATCGTCACGACATCGAAGAAATTCGTGCAGGTGATATCGCAGCGTGTGTAGGTCTTAAAGATACAACGACTGGTGATACATTATGTGATGAAAATCACGTAATTACACTAGAGCGTATGGAATTCCCAGAGCCAGTAATTGCACTTGCAGTTGAACCTAAAACTAAAGCTGACCAAGAAAAAATGTCAGTTGCTTTAGGTCGTTTGGCGAAAGAAGATCCATCGTTCCGTGTACGCACAGACGAAGAATCTGGTCAAACAATTATTGCAGGTATGGGTGAACTTCACCTTGACATCATTGTTGACCGTATGAAGCGTGAATTCGGTGTAGAAGCGAACATTGGTAAACCAATGGTTTCTTACCGTGAAACGATCAAAAAATCGGTTGAACAAGAAGGTAAATTCGTTCGTCAAACTGGTGGTAAAGGTAAATTCGGTCACGTATACGTACGTCTTGAACCGCTTCCTGAAGATGCTGAGAAAGACTACGAATTCGCTGAAGAAGTTGTTGGTGGTGTAGTACCTAAAGAATTCTTTGGTGCGGTTGACAAAGGTATTCAAGAACGTATGAAGAATGGTGTCTTGGCTGGTTACCCTGTTGTGGGTATTAAAGCGACATTATTTGATGGTTCTTACCATGATGTCGACTCTGACGAATTATCGTTCAAAATGGCAGGTTCTTATGCCTTCCGTGATGGTTTCATGAAAGCGGATCCTATCCTCCTTGAACCTATCATGAAAGTTGAAGTAGAAACTCCAGAAGATTACATGGGCGATATCATGGGTGACTTAAACCGTCGTCGTGGTATGGTTCAAGGTATGGACGATTTACCTGGTGGTACTAAAGCAATTCGTGCTGAAGTTCCACTTGCTGAGATGTTTGGTTACGCGACTCAAATGCGTTCTATGTCTCAAGGTCGTGCGACATACTCTATGGAATTTGCTAAATATGCTGAAACTCCACGTAACGTGGCTGAAGGCATCATTTCTAAATTCCAAAATGGTGGTAAAAAAGGTGACGACGAGTAATCTTTCGATTACTATAAGCCCAAACTAATTCATAGTTAAAAACCAAATGCTCATGTAGCGACCCTACATGAGTAGCTTAAAAAGGAAGAACTCATGGCTAAGGCTAAGTTTGAACGTAATAAA
>NZ_SGSW01000037.1:0-39719 GCF_004209125.1 Acinetobacter sp. WCHAc060033
TCGTGAAGGTGGTCGTACAGTTGGTGCTGGTGTAGTTGCTAAAGTAACTGCATAATCATCTGATTGTGTGAAAAAAGCGTCCCTTTGGGACGCTTTTTTTATGACTGAATTTTGTTCTGTAGTCTTCTCTAAAATTTATTCATCATGATTGTCAGACAATATAGTACAAACGTGTCCTTAAGTGATATTTGCATGACCTCATCTGCAATTATCGAGCATTCATAAACTTGTAATATAAGAATAGAGAAAAACAAACATAAAAAAAAAGTGCTTATTCACTTAATAGGAGTTATCGCAATGAATGCAAAAGTCAATATTTCAAACCGTGCAGGTGCTTCATTTCCAGTACGTCGTATGGATTTTAATTTCGACAATGTACCTGAATATTGGGCAAGTGAATCTGCGGGTATCACACATTTTATGACAGCATTGTCTGCTTTATTCCCAGATGGTGAGAAGCTATTTATTGATTCGGTACGTGCGGTACGTTATCACCCTGCAATTAAAGACAATGAGGCGCTACAAAAAGAAATCAGTGCTTTTATTGGTCAAGAAGCCATGCATACCAAAGAGCATGAAAACTTTAATGCATCAGCAAAACGTTTTGGTCATGATGTTGATAAATATGAGCGTGAAACTGGGCGTTTGATTCAAGGTGCACGTAAATGGTTTGCACGTGCGGTGAAACCTTTTGGTATGACTCAGGAAATGGTTGATTTGACTGCCACAACGGCTTTAGAGCATTTTACAGCGACGATTGCATCGCAATTATTAGTCAATGAACACATTCAAAAATTAATGACTGATCCAACCATGTCTTATATGTGGTACTGGCATGCAGTTGAAGAGAATGAACATAAAGCCGTGGCTTATGATGTTTATGAGGCTGTATTTGGTAAAGGCATTAAAGCCTATGGTCTACGTACCACAGCTCTCGTTATTGCGATGGTGTTGATCTTTATGGCGCAATCCTCTTTTGTGGTTCGCTTACTCAAAGAAGATGGTAAATTAAATTTAAAAGAATTGGGTACAATTTATAAATATGCCTATAGTCCTTCGAAAGGCATTATTGCGGGTATGACTAAAGAAATGCTGGCTTATTTCCGACCGAACTTTCATCCGAATGATTTGGACACAGTAAGTCTACTTGAAACTTGGAAAGCAAAACTTGGTTTATAAATATTCAGCTTATAATTTCTCAATTTGAGTATTTATATGAAAGGGCAACAATGGTTGCTCTTTTTTATTCGACATATTGAATTTTTTTCTTATAATTCACTTTTTATATTGAGTTGATGGACGAAGATGATTCGTTTAATGCAAGCTTCAGACTTGAAAATTGTATCTGAAATTGAAAATCTAGTACAAAGTCATCCGTGGACTCAAAAACAATTTGAAGAATCAATTGCTGGTTATTTGAGTACTGTGATTGAGCAAAATAATCAAGTGGTGGGTTTTTGTATCCTACAACCTGTTTTGGACGAAGCCAATTTATTACTGATGGCGATTCACCCAAGTCAGCAGGGCAAAGGACTAGGTTATCAACTTTTAGATGAATCAATTGCCTTACTTAAAAATAATCCAGTACAGATTTTTCTCGAAGTCCGTGAATCCAATCAGGCAGCTATTGCTTTATATGAAAAGTCAGATTTTCATCAAATTGATTTAAGAAAGAATTATTATCCAAATAAAGATGGTAGTCGTGAACATGCCATTATTATGGTTAAAGCATGTAGTGATGATTTTTCTAAATTATTCAAATAAATATCGGTAGATAGTAATTTGATAAAAAATAAAGCCGATTATTTGATAATCGGCTCGTTCCATTCTGAGGGTAATGTGGTCATGAGCATATCACCCAATTCTTTAATTTCTTTGGCTTCTAAGTGACGGTTGATCCGTCGCCATTGACCATCCAATAATAATTCAAAAGGTGCATATTGGGATTTGTAATTCATTTTACCGGCATGTGGAACCCAATAGCCTAAGTAAACATAATCTAAATTGAGCGAGTTTACATATTCAATTTGTTTGAGAATCGCGAAAACACCTAAAGAGCGTTTGCTTTCATCGGGATCAAAAAAAGTGTAAACCGCGGAAACACCATCATCCAATTGGTCACAGGTTGAAACGCTGATTAAGCGATCATCTTTCCAAAGCTCTAGGAAAAAACTATCAGTACAACTATGAATCAAAAACTTTTCGAATTGATCATAGCTTGGTGGGAACATGTCGCCATCTGCATGTCTTTCAATAATATAGCGTTCATAGAGTTGGTAATGAACTTGCGTGGCTTGCTGAGTCGGAATGATTTTTACGGTTAAATCTTGATTACGCTTCCATGCTTTTTTCTGTGAACTGTTCATTTTAAATTCTGAAACAGGCACGCGGCAAGATAAGCATTGACGGCAAAGGTGGCATTCTGGACGGTAAACAAAATCCCCACTGCGTCTAAATCCAACACGTGAAAGCTCAGATAGTGTCACCACATCGATACGATGGACAGGGTCTAGAAATACCATACGTGCAGATTTATTTTCTAAGTAGCTGCAATCATGTGGTGGAGTAATATAGTACTGTAAGTCATTTAACAGGGACTTAGGATGATAAGAATTCATAAATCATGTCCCTCCATTATTGTCATTCCGTTAAGCGCGATAAGTTCGCTATTGTTTTACTTGAAAATACACGCTCTTGATAACTTTTCCAATCTATAGCAGGCTGTTTTATTACATCTTGTAACGATTTAATATACGCTTGGCGAGAAAGTGTGCAAGCCCCTAAGCTGATTAAGTGATCATTTTCAAGTTGGCAGTCGATCCACGGTAAGTGATTTTCACGTCCAATCAACATGAGTGTATAAAAAGCCATTTTGGAAACATCAGTTTGGGTGCTGAACATCGACTCACCAAAGCAACCATGACCAATAGTGACACCGTATAATCCACCTACGATTTGTTCTTGATCCCAAACTTCTACACTATAACCATAACCTGCTTCAAACATTTGACAGTAACCTTGGATAATGTCTTCTGAAATCCATGTTTCATCTGCATAGCTACGAGGTAGAGAGCATGAACGAATGACTTGTTCAAAAGCTTGGTTAATCGTAATTTTATAATCAAATTTTTTCATATTACGAATTAATGATTTACTCGGATGGTAATCATTTGGAACAATAATACAGCGTGGCTCAGGGCTCCACCAGCAAATCGGCTCATCTTCCGAAAACCATGGAAACAGCCCATGTGTATAAGCTTCATAGAGGGTAGAAGGGGTGAGGTCTGCACCGATACAAATAAATCCTTGTCCTTCTGGATCAGACTCAATAGGGTTGGGAAAAATAAATTGTGAAGGTGGAAGTTGTTTCACTTGGATTCATCAACTAAAAAGATCAGCTTTATCTTAGCTGATCTTGTTCAAAAGTGTTAAATGAGATGTTATGCAAAAAGTTTCAATTGTTTAGCAATTTCAAATTTATCACTATCAATAAAATCTTGTGCTTTTTCTTTCAAAATTTTTAGGCTTTGATCACGATCAGAAACACTCTGACCATCTTTATCGAGAACTAGCCATCCAAGCTCAGTCAGTACATTTTGAATATATTCAGCCAATTGTTTAGCCGTTTTCAGACCTTCTTTAAAATAGGCACGATAATATAATTGAGAGAATTGATCAGCGAGGATCCCAATTCCGGTAATCGGTGAAGCCAAGACTTGATAGTTTTGATGATAACTCGCCTGCTCAAGTAAATATTGATTGAGTTCATGTGAGTAGCGTAGTACATCAGCTGAAGGTTCAGTCCCTAAGCAGGGTTGCACGAGATTTAAATGACAGAGAATCGTAAGAGCATTTAAAATTTGGGCATAATTCAATTCAGGAATGGCTTGTTCTAGTTCTGCAATCGTCTGTGGCTTGTAATGTTGCTTTTTAAAATAGGTGCCAATAGCCCCATAGATATCTTGACGTAAGTTAAACTCACCTAAGTAGCCTTGTATGGTTTTAGGTAGTTTTTCAGGAGCGGTCAATAGTATGAATCCTGTATTTCTTAGGCGTTGTTTGGTCTGCAATGGTGTTAAGTTATTTTTACCACGAATAAATAAATCTTTTCTAAATTGGGTATTGGCAAAATAATCACGGCATTATTCTTTAAAAATAGGGTGTTCTATTTTATTTAAAAAATTCTGATGTTCATCTGTAAAGTTAATATTATTTAAATGAGTATTTAAATCTGTAGAACCTGCATATGTTAACTTTATCTCCTCCATTATGCGGACAACTTGTTGAAATGAAAAACATTGCCAATCTTGATTGAGATATTCATGAATTAAGTAGTTGGGATTCTGTTTTTTTAGATCTTGAACTTTTTGTAGCGCATTTGGATTACGTTTTGCGAAATTGGGGTTCTGTTGCAACAAGGCTTCACTAAAATCCAATGAGTCTTTTACTTTCTGTAGTGGGTTGGTACTGGTACTATTAAATTTAAAATGGCTATGGAATAGCTCACGAATTGGCATATTGGCAGCCCAACCTGTGACGCAGTTATAACTGATATAAACAATTCCATTTGGTTTTAAAAATTTACGAATAAATTTTAAAATAATATGTTGATTTTCATAACTAATCCAACTCCAAATACCATGAAGACTAATCGAGTCAAACATTGGTAAGTCTTTATCTAATAGCTCTTCAAAACTCGCATCGTAAAAATGATGAGGAACGTGACATTGATCGGCTAAATTATTGGCATGACCTGCATGTGCAGGATTGAAATCTGTGCCATAGAAAGTGGTAGCCATATTGGATACAGCATGGATATTTAAGCTGACACCTTGTCCAAAGCCAAGTTCACAATGATGATGCTCTTGGTTTGAACTTGTACAATCAACACCATTTAAAAGTAAACAAAATTTTTGATAATTTGGGCTTAAATCTTTGTAATAACCGTAGGTGTAATTTACTTCAGTTTGATAGCCATCTGTCCAAGCAGTTGTCATTGATCATCCTTTATCAAGTTTATTAGAAGTAATATTTTTCTAATGTCTAAATGTATGAATAATAAAACCTTCATTGATGAAAGTTATAAGGGATAAATAAAAAAACCGCCATATAGGCGGTTCATTTTTTTACAAAAAATACTTTAAAATTATTCTAAACCATCTAAGTAACGATCAGCATCAAGTGCAGCCATACAGCCTGAACCTGCTGAAGTAATTGCTTGACGATAAACATCATCAGCGACGTCACCCGCAGCAAATACACCGGCAACCGAAGTTGCTGTTGCATTACCCGCAGTACCACTACGCACTTGGATATAACCGTTACGAAGTTCTAACTGACCTTCGAACATTGCAGTATTTGGTTTGTGACCAATCGCTACGAACATTCCTGAAACTTCAACGTCTTGAGTTGAGTCATCTTGAGTTGATTTTAAACGAACAGAGGTTACACCTGAGTTGCTATCGCCCAGTACTTCTTCAACTTGGTGATTCCAAACGATTGAAATTTTACCTTCTTTGACTTTTTCATTGATATGATCTTGAAGGATTTTTTCAGAACGTAATTTGTCACGACGGTGAACAAGCGTGACATGAGATGCAATATTTGAAAGATAGAGTGCTTCTTCAACAGCTGTGTTACCACCACCAACAACCATGACTTTTTGGTTTTTATAGAAGAAACCATCACAAGTTGCACATGCGCTGACCCCTTGACCCATATACGCAGCTTCTGACTCTAAACCAAGGTATTGTGCAGTTGCACCCGTCGCAATAATCAAAGCATCACAAGTATATTCATCCATGTCACCTTTCAGTACAAATGGACGAACATTCAAATCAACTTCATTGATGTGATCATACAGCATTTCTGTACCGAAACGTTCAGCATGCGCTTGCATACGCTCCATCAATGCAGGACCTGTTAAGCCTTCAGCATCACCAGGCCAGTTTTCGACATCAGTCGTTGTCGTAAGCTGACCACCCAATTGCATACCTGCAATCAGAGTAGGCTTTAAGTTAGCACGAGCAGCATATACAGCTGCACTATAACCCGCAGGACCAGAACCTAAGATAATTAACCGAGAGTGACGAGCGCTCATGAGTCATCCTTTTTATAGAGAATATAGAAATTGAATTTGTACGGATTATACGTGAAACTTGATCAAAGTTGTGTGGCTTGAATGTGGATAATATTGATCATCTAAATCGAAATGCGCTATATAGAAATAGTGTAGAATAAAATTAACAACTTTGATGAAAATAAATCATCAAATTCTCTACAATGCTTACAACACACGTAAATAATGGTGCATCTTTTTTTAACGAACAGGTGCATAATATAAAGATTTCTACTCTTAAGAAAGTTTAAATGCTTCGAAAAAAGAGTAATTTGAATAATTGGTTACAGGATAGTATATGACTGCGGTGTCAAACGTTTATGCACAGCGCTTTTTAACAACAATATTCTTGATTTCATTTGGGATATATCTGTTTCTAGCAACAGTGACTTATACGCCATTTGATCCAGGGTGGATGCATATTTCGAGTGATACGCAGCAGGTTTCAAATGCTAGCGGTGTTGCAGGCGCTTGGATTGCAGATTTATTGTTTGGTTTTTTAGGCTGGGCGAGTTTACTGATCCCTGTATTCCTCTTTATTGAAGCTGTACAAGTATGGTGGCCAAGAAGTTTTGTTAGCCGTCCGTTTCGCTATGCAGCGCAATTTTTTATCTTGTTGGCAACAGCATGTTTATTCTATTTAATTTGGAATGTACCTGCAGATACTTTGACCAATGCGTCAGGTGGTATTATTGGTTATGAATTGGGTGAAAGCCTCTCTCAACTTATTACCATCTATGGTGCAGTTGCATTTACCTTACTCCTATTAATCGTACTCTTTACTTTAGCATTTGGTATCCAGTGGAATAAAACGTGGGCGACATTGAAAGCAACGCCTGCTTATTTACAAGATTTATTCTATAAAAATGTTCCTGAAAGCGAATCAGCCTATGATTTGACTGCACCGACAAAGACACCAAGTAAAAAGTTAGATTCAAAACATAAAGCTCAAGCAGAGCAGGTGACACCTCAAGCTGAATTTACAGAAGTAGATGAGCCGGAGATCGTTAAAGAACATTTGGTTGTAAAAAATGATAAGCATTCACAAACAGCAGAGCGTTTGTTTGATGATATGGTTGCAAAAGAGCAAAACGCTCAATATGACCCCGATGATATTGATGATGTAGAGCTTGAACGTACTTTAGAAAAAGCGCATCGCTTAGAACAAGACAGTCAACGTACAGTGGCTTCTGGTGAAGTATGGAAAGCACTCAATCCAGAACAAGACCATAATCGTGATATTGATGCATTATTACGTGCTTCAGAAGATCATACTGCTCAAAATAAAGATGGTTTATTACATACGCATCAACATGGTTTAAATCAGCAAACTCAGGAAAAATCAGCTTTAGACTGGGATGATGATCAAGTCTTTGATGAGTTGTTATCTGTTGTTCCGAATGGACAAACTGCAACAGATGTTCATGCACCATTTAATGCCGATGTCGCACAGTCTAGCTCTATTCATCATGTCGCACAAAATGCAGTCGTTCATGGTTCAACTTCAGCGATTACGACTGGAGTTGTAACGCAGAGTTTGGCAAATGAATTAGATGAATTGGCATCATTATCCAATGCTGAATTTCATGGAAATGATTTTGAAAAGCAAAACTTCGGCGAGAATGACTTTAAAACAGCTGAGTTTAAAGATGTTGAATTTAAAAATCATGATGAGTCTCAACTTCAACATTCACATGATTCGATAACACCGACTGTAGAAGCACGCACAACCAATAGCTATGCACAATCAACACCATTTACACGTGCCAATATTCAAACCAATTTACATGGTTCTTCTTTAGTGAGTGAAGAAGAAAAATCTTTAATTTCATCAGATAAAGATGCTTTTAGAGATGCTTGGCAAGAAACAGCGGGTAAGCCTCAAGATGAAGATTTACTCATTGACAGTGATTTGGAAGATGATTTTGATCTAGATGCGCCATTAACTGATGCTTTCGGTCGTCCAATGTCACGTGCAATGCAAGTGGCAAATAAACGTCGTGATTTACCAACACTGCCAGGTTTTGAATTACTGGATAAAGTTGACCCAAATAAAAAGGTAAATTTCACAGCAGAACAACTCTCACGATTATCTGAGCTTTTGGAAATTAAGCTACAAGAATTTAATGTCAAAGCCAAAGTGATTGAAGCACAGCCTGGTCCAGTCGTGACTCGTTTTGAGTTGGATTTAGCGCCAGGTGTTAAAGCGTCGAAAGTGACCAATATTTCACGTGACTTAGCACGTTCTATGTCGATGGCTTCTGTACGTGTAGTTGAGGTTATTCCAGGAAAACCATACATTGGGATTGAAGTTCCAAACAGTAGCCGTGAAATGGTACGTTTGATTGAACTTTTGGAAACACCAGCGTTTAAAGATCCTAATGCTTTACTGTCGATGGCAATGGGTAAAGATATTTCAGGTAATCCTGTGATTACTGAAATGGGTAAAACGCCACATATGTTGGTTGCCGGTACAACAGGTTCAGGTAAATCGGTTGCTGTAAACTCAATGATTTTATCGATGTTACTCAAATATACTCCTGAGCAATTGCGTTTGATTCTGATCGATCCAAAGCAATTAGAATTGGCGAACTATAATGATATTCCTCACTTATTAACTCCAGTGGTGACTGACATGAAAGATGCGGTCAGTGCTTTAAACTGGTGTGTTAATGAAATGGAACGTCGTTATAAACTGATGTCTTTCTTAAAAATTCGTAAATTAGCAGACTATAACCGCAAAGTTGAAGAAGCCATTGCCAATGGTGAAGATCTGATTGATCCGACGTGGAAGCCTGGTGATTCAGCAACCCAAGAACGTGCACCACGTTTACAGCCTTTACCTTCTATTGTGATTGTTGCCGATGAATTTGCAGATATGATCATGCAAGTCGGTAAAAAAGCAGAAGAAATGATTACCCGTTTGGCACAAAAGTCTCGTGCGGCAGGGATTCATTTATTACTTGCAACACAACGTCCATCAGTCGATGTTATTACAGGTCTAATCAAAGCCAATATTCCAACACGTGTGGCATTACGTGTAAACAGTAAAATTGACTCACGTACTATTCTCGATGGGGGCGGTGCAGAAGATCTATTGGGTCATGGTGATATGTTATTCCTCGGACCTGGTAAAATTGATCCAGAGCGTGTGCATGGCGCATTTATTTCAGATGATGAAGTTAACCGTATTTGTGATGCATGGCGTGAGCGTGGTGATCCAGACTATGTCGATGAGATTTTGACGCCTTATGATGAAGAACCGACAAGTCGTGGCTTTGAAGATGGGGATGGTGATCCAAATCGTGATGCACTTTATGATCAATGTGTTTCTTTTGTACTCGAAACTCGTAAAGTCTCTGTTTCTTCTTTACAGCGTAAATTTAGCTTAGGTTATAACCGTGCTGCACGTATTGTTGATCAGATGCAAGAACAGGGCATTGTGAGCGAACAAGGGGCAAATGGTAAGCGAGATATTCTTGTTTAAGTTGTCGTAGTTGTTTTAATTATTTTAAATGCCTCTTTAATGAGGCATTTTTATATTAATTAGCGTGAGTTCGATAAGTTATTTTATAAATTAAATAGAATAAGGCAAGTTGTGATGTTCATTGTGACGGAGTCTTATCGGTTTTGTTCAAATATAAAGATTAACCTTCGGTTGGAGTTACTTTTGATAAGGCAAAAGTAACCAAAGCCATTGTCCTTCGCAGAACTCGTCAAATACCGAAATTTATCAAAATAATCGCAAAAACATTAACCTGTAGATTTAGTCCTGCCTCAAACAACTGCGAAGGACGATTCCGCGTATCGAATGTTGGTGAAAAGGCACATCGAACTCAGGTTAATTAAATTCAGTCATCGTCATACTTTCAACCCCTCGACATAAAAAAACCTGCATGATGCAGGTTTTTTTATTGGCTCATAAATTACTGTAATTTCTTCGTTAACTTATAGTGTTCCGCAATTGGGCTTTCAATTTTTTCACCAGTTTCAATATCACGTGACTCTAGGAAATTTTCACCGACAAAGTATTTTCGACCCTCTGCATTTTTATCTAAAGTGATGAGTAGACCTGACGAATCAAAACTAAAAGTGCCTTGGCTCTTAAATTGTTGACCATCGCCTTTGCCCTCATATTCTTCACTAAGTTCATAACGATGGTCAGGTTTAAGTGTCAATGTGGTTTTAATCCCAGAACAATCTGCACAGGGCAATAAACCTGTGTATTCACCAGCCCAGTCCAAACTATTTTGAGCGTTATGTTCTGAGTCTATTGTTGGCGTTGCAGCGTCATGTGATTGGGCAATTTGAGTCTGGGGCGTTGCTTGGATGTCTTGTGACGCATTATGTGTAGGTTTGGAACATGCTGTTAATATCAAACCGAAAACTGGAACAATCAAAAGAATTTTTTTCATGATAATACCCATAAATTGGTTTTCATTGGTTGATGAAGATTTGGATTAACTTGATTCATTCATTTGCAGTTCAGCATATATTTTTTTCAATGCAATAAATAGACAATTCATGTAATGAAAAAGGTTTCAAATGTGATGGGATTTTGAATTTTGCAACGATTGTAGAATATGCTTTGAGTATTGTTCATTCTATTTTTAAGTGAATACTTGCAATAAAATGATAATCTCAGTCGTGAAATGTTATGGATTGCGTATATTAATGCTTTAGATAATTAATATATGCGATTTAATCACAAAGTTTATTAAATACTCGAAAGATAACGACAAATTTGAGTCAAATAATAATTTATACATTTATATATTAATTGGTTGTTATTTATCCAATTTGCGTTTTTATCTATGCTTAGGATTGCTACAATCCACGCAAATTTTAATAGACTGGTGTGCTAGGTGTTCGAGAAATTCGCTGAACAAAGTTTGGAGTTAATGGGGTGGCAAATCGACAACCATTGGGATTTAAATATTGACCAATGTGTCATGATTGCAGCACCACACACCAGCAATTGGGATGCACTCTATGCCCGATTGGCACTAAAAGCCTTGGGTGTGAATGTTCGTATTACCATTAAAGATAGTTATATGAAGTTTCCATTTGGACCCTTTGTCCGTGCGATGGGTGGGATTGGAATTGACCGTCGTCCTAAAGCGGAAGGTGAAGAACGCCCAAGCATGGTGCAGTTGATGACGGACTTATTTAAGACACATCCAAAATTGGTGATGTTAGTGACTCCAGAAGGTACACGTTCAAAACAAGAAAAGTGGAAAACGGGTTTTTATCATGTTGCGATCAATGCGGGCGTGCCAATCGCACTCGCTTATATGGACTATGAAAAGAAAAAAACAGGTATCGGGAAAATTATCTATCCTACAGGCGATTATCAAAAAGATATGGCTGAAATTATGGAATTTTATGGACAAATTAATCCGAAATATCCTGAGCTTTTCAGCGTGGATACTCGTTTTACTCATTCATAATCGGCAGTCAAACTAGCATAATTTTAAGCAAAGCCTTTTCATTCATCTCGAAAGGGCTTTTTATGGTTCATTCGTTTTAACAGTCAGGCTTTGTACGCCACCTAAAGACTCACATGCTGTTGTATAAATTTCATATTGTTGTTGGATAACTTCATCTAATGGGATTTTAAATAATGCTTGTCCCAATTTATAACTTTCAACATATTGAACCGCTTTCTGCTTACTAGTAGAAAGAGCATGCTCATGGTAAATATTGATCGCGCTATGGGCTAACTCATTGGTTTCAATATTATTACATTGAAATTGATTGAGGAGTTTTTCGGCTGTTTTAATTTCACGAGATGTGCCAAGGGAACATCCTGTTAAGACAATAATGATGCTTAACAAAAATGAGGTTTTCATCACATAGATAAAGTAAAAATGAGTAATGAAATTGTAGGATTAATTACGCATGAAAAATAGAGTATATCTACTGAGATAGTTCTTTTTTCGATTTAAATGATGAATAAATAGACATTCAAAATGAACATTTTTATCAAGTCTATTGCAGTAAAGATGTGAATAATAAAAAACAACCTGATGCGAAAAGTAAACTGAGCACTAGATATTTAAATTGCTTTTCTGAAATTTTATAAAATAGTTGGGCACCAATCAGAGCAGGGACACTGACTGTAAGAATAATGAGTCCGAAGTAGGGCAAATGTGTTTTCTCAATATTGCCATGCCAAAGATAAATCAAAATTGTGAAAAGCTGAATCGCGAAATTGAAATGCCTTAATATATAACGTTGTTGCGCTTTGGGTAAATTTTTGAGCATGAGCCAAGCCGAAGGTGCTGCACCACAAAAACCACCTAATCCACCAAGAATCCCGCCTATAAATCCAATTCCACTGTCCGCGACTTTCCCAAGTTTTTGAATACGCGGAAATTCAGGTGCAAAGAACATAATAGGGCACCAAATGACAAGGAAAAGCCCGAGGATAATTTTAAACGTATGCCCATTGATCAAATTAAGCAGATAGGTACCGAGTGGAACACCAATCAATCCAGCAATGATATATGGAAGCGCAAGAGAAAAGGGAAGTTGTAGTTTTTGTTCCTTGCTCAGTGAAATGATATGGCTCCACAATGAAGCAAATACGACCAAAGGTGCGGCAAGTTGAGGGGGAAGTACCCAAATCCAGAAAGACATCGCAATCAATGCAAAGGCAAAGCCTGTTAGACCTTGAACGAAGCCTGCGATCATTGCACCGAGAATAAATATAATCCAAGTCATTGCATTCACAGGTTGATTGAGTGGAAGAAGATTGGCATAAAAAACTGTTTCGTAAAATATGATTTAAAATAAGCTGAAGCACTATTTTATAATGTATTACTTATTAAATTTCATTTTTTTAAATGAGATTGGATTTATTTAAAAAGCCCCTGATTTACAGAGGCTTGAAATTTTATTTCGTGATTGGATATATGATTTGATATTTAGTCATTACTTGGTTTAAGAGGCTGAGTTAAACCATTGATGTCACCACCTTTGATCCCTAACTCATTCATTAAGCTATCAATTAAAGGTGCTTGAGAACGATAACGTAGCGCACTATTGACCACTTGATCAGATAAGGCAACTTGACCTTGCTCACCTGATTCAGCTGTAGCTGTTGAACCTGTAATACCACCTAAACCATTGACTTGTAAAATCTTAATATCATCAATGTTTTCCATTGGTTTAACGCTTTCACGAATGATCTCAGGTAAGTATTTTAACAATGCCAAACGAATTTGCATTTCAACCTGTTCAGAAGAAAGCACGTTGTTTGCTTCATTGACTGCACGTGTACCTTCAGAGTCAACTTTGTATTGTTTCTCTTGTGCTTCCGCGAGCAAGATTTTTGCATCTGCTTCACCTTTTGCTTTTAAGCGCACTTTCTCAGCTTCCGCTTGAGCAGCAATACGTACTGCTTCAGCATCATCGACAGCTGCTTGTTTTGAAGCTTCAGCAGCTACGGTAATGGCAATCGCATCCGTTTCAGCAACCTGTTTGGCAGCAACCAGTTCAACGGCTTTTAAACGCTCTGCACGCTGAGTTTCACGGACAGTTGTTACTTCTTCTTCTGCTTTTACGGCTTGGGCACGTGCTTGATCCGCTAAAGCTTTAGCTTCAGATTCTGCGCGAGACTTTTCTGCAATCGCAATCGCACGGTCTTGCTCAGCGAGTTCAATGGTTTTCTTTTGTTCAACTTGCGCTTTTTGAATTGCTTGTGCTTTGAGAATATTTTCATTTTCAATATCACGATCAGCTGCAATTTTCTTTAACTGAACTTGGCGATCAGCCACAATTTTTGCTTCACCCGCTTCACGTTGTCTTTCAGATTCTTGCGTTGCGATTTCAGCTTGTTGTTCTGCACGACGAATAGACAATTCACGGATTTGTTCCATCTTTGAATATTCTTCTTCACGTGTAATTTTAAGACGTGCTTGTTCAGTTTCAAGGTTTTTGGTTTTAATCGCAAGATCAGCATCTTGTTCAAGACCATTACGCTTTTTACGACGGTCTTCAATGGTTTCAGTCAGTTTGGTTAGACCTTCAGCATCGAAAATATTTTGTGGATTAAAGAATTTAAAATCAGTTTGATCCAAACCAGTTAAAGATACTGTTTCAAGTTCAAGCCCGTTTTTGAATAATTCTTCTGATACGGCTTGTTGAACTTTTTGCACAAAATCCACACGCTTTTCATGTAGTTCTTCCATTGCCATCTCTGCTGCAACAGAACGTAATGAATCTACGAATTTACCTTCAACCAGTGACTTTAACTCATTCGGTTGCATGGTTTTTTGTCCGAGTGTTTGAGCTGCAGTGGCAATAGACTCTGCGGTTGGCTTTACACGAACATAAAACTCAGCAGCAACATCAACACGCATACGATCTTTGGTAATAAGCGCTTGATCTGCAGTACGTTTAACTTCTAAACGAAGCGTATTCATATTTACAGGAATCACTTCATGTAAAACTGGAAGGACAATTGCGCCACCGTTGAGAATCACTTTTTCTCCACCAAAACCTGTGCGGACAAAAGAAACTTCTTTACTCGAACGTTTGTATAAGCGTGCAACAATGACACCGATGACAATCAATGCCACCAGTACAATTCCAGCTAAAATAAGTATTTGATATAAATTAGAATTCAACATTTTATTCACCCTCCATTTATTTTAAAAGTTTAAAATTTGAATTAGTTCTATTTACAGTTCAATCAATTAATTGAAGTTTGTTGCTTGAAAACCATTTTTTGTTCTTTGTGTCAAAATGACATTTTGACCTTGTTGAAATGTTTCATCTGATTCTGGTTCAACAAGAATGTAATGTGTTTGCCCGAATTGATCGATGACTTTAGCTTGAGCAGGATAATGTTGTTTAGCTTCACCTAAAATGACCAATGCAGTACGTCCAATCAATTCATCACTATGAATAGCTGTTGTTTCATCTTGTGGGATGATTTTGGCAATAATTGCAGCACAGATTCGCACGATCGGCATGCATAAAATAAAGCATGCAGGAGCAATGATCCAAAGTGGAAAATAGGTTTGAGTAAAATTATAAAAAATCGCCTGAACAATAAATCCAAACAGGGCATAAGTGGTCAGAAAAATAATCAACCAAACTAAAACTGGAACACGCCCAAGATAGAGCCAATCTAAAAATTGTACAAAGACGCCATGATCAGCATTGAGTTCGACATCTGGTGGATGTGTTTCTAGTAGCTGGTCGGGGATAAATTGATCTAAGAAACCTTGAGACGTTGAACCAATAATGAGGAGTAAACATTCAACGATCCCCAATAGCAACATTAAGCATAGGCTTACACTAAAAAATAAGTTGGATGAATGCGTAAAAAGTTCCCACATAATTGTTTTGCTCAGCAGGTGATCGGTGCAAATTTTTATAAATAATTTTCTTAAGAATACTTAAATAATGAATTTATCATCAATTAATTCAATTAATAAGAAAAGATTATCGGTTTTGTCTTGAAAATGCAACTAAATATTTCATGAATTTAATCAAAATCAATACTTTATGGTTTTAATGGTTTTTAATCATTAAGATGTTGTTTAAAAAGTAGCGCTTGCATTCTGTACAGCGATTATTTATAAATAACAGAGTTTACAGAAGGAACTGAAGACAAAAAAATACGCAATGATTGGGGTGATCACTGCGTAGAACAACGAATCTGCTTTCACAGTTCGGTTAAGGAGAAATGTTATGAACTTTGGGGATGGTTCATAACTTAAGTAGATAGTAGATGTTCCTTACTGTAAATTCATTGGTATTCACGTAAACAAGTGTTAAATCTCGTAAACGTGATTAAAATGTGAACATCATCAATAAATCGCGCGTTAAATAGCTTTTTGGGGAGAGTTATTTTCTGTCTCGTCCTGAAATAGATTGATAGTATTTTCATTTAAAACCGAGTTAAGCAATTAGCTCGGTTTTGTTTTCTCATACATTTGATTTGGAGTTAACATCTCCGAACTCAAATGTGATCTATAACAATTGTAAATCTCTATCAATTCAATCATTAATTGATTTAATTCCGCCATTGTATATATGAATTATTTTTGCCCAATGAAAAATTTCAGAGGGCATTTTTATTGAAAACGAATTTTTACTTCTTTAATTTACCAATCACTTTTTTCAACGGTAATTTATCCGTTGCAAATCCATAAATGGCTGCAAAGGGCAGTGCCGTACGTGCAAGATAAGCCACACGCCATAAACCACCATGATTTGCGCCCTCCATCATCAGTTCTAAAGGATGTTCCATTTGAGTTTCAGGATTTGCTACAGATTTTGGGTTTCTGAGATCATGAATCCACAGTGCTGCCATGATTGAATTGGTGGTTTCAGGGCTAAAAGCTTCAACATCAAACAAACTTGCGCCGTTAAAAGCTGCTTTAAGTAAAGGATTCTTCGTCACCGAATGCGTGGTTGTTGATGGTGCAATATTGATGCTGACACGTTGACCTTGATGACGGGCTAAAGTTGCACGCCATTGTTGAATACGTTTTGCCAAAGCATAGTTTGGACCTTGCTCAACGACCAAACAATCCGCGATCCCATAAGATTTTCCATTATCAGAAGCAATTAAGTTTTGATCATTGTCTTTAAAAAACTGCTTCATCGATAGGGCAGAAATGCCTTTACTTAAAATAATTTCAAGTTTAGAGCGTTGTGAAAACTTATCGGTTGAACCTTGAATGACTTCTTGAGGCACAGCATAAACATCGGTTGGTGTACACATGTACATCAGTGAAGAATCAGGCTTCTGCTCACTGACATGGCTCATAATGCTGTCCATTGCCATAGAAACACGGACGTGTTTTTCACCATCCAAGTAAGCAATCGAAGCCAAGTCTAATTTATGTGGATTTTCACTTAACCATTGCGTAATCTCGGGGATTTGAGTCAGTAAGTTTGCACCGAGTTTGGTTTTTAATTCTTCTAAATTTTGGGTGTCGTCAATTTTTTCTAGGCTGGGTGCATAAAGCGTGGCATTGCCTTTTTGTATAGTATTTAAGATTTTCCCCCATACTCGTTCATTCGGTAAATCCACAGCAACAATATTGGCTTTCCATTGAGATAACCAAGTGAGCGGCCCTGCTTCAGAGGCAGCACCAAATAACACCATCGTGCGGTCAGACAGATCAAACCATTCTGGATGTGCAACTGCTTCACGCAAAGCAAGAGCATGACTTTCTTCAATGATTCCTGCATCTAACCAAGTTTGAATTTGATCCAGTAAAGCTTGACCTTGTAGGTTTTTGCCATGATAAGGAACAGACCATTCAGGTTTTGCTTCAGAACGACCTTTCAGCGTAACCGTTTGAATTTGCGTTGTGACAGGAACCGTCATGACATCTTTTAGAGAATAGCGTTGCCCATCTCTAAAAAAGTCAAAACTGTGTTGTGCTTTATGTAAACCTTGTTTGGCAATGGTGATCGAATTATTACTTGAGCGGATACCATTTTCGACCAATGCCTTAAAATAAATTGGATAATGTTTACGCCAGTTCTTTTCTTGCAAAGCGTGTTGTGAACTTTGGTGATCGACCAACGACAGTGCTTCGGCAATAATTTCTTTACCCACTTGAGAACTACTTACTTTATGAGTTTCAGGATCAATTGGAAATTGTAAACCATCATTTGAACTGGACATGCAAAATCTCTCGTTTTATTTCATCATTAATATACAGATGTATACATTATCCATGCAGAGTTTAGCTAAAGGGTGGCATTTCCTAACAATTTTCTGAGTAATTAGTCGTACAGTCTATGTGGAAATAAATTTGTTATATCAAAGGAAATATTGATGATTTTATAAAGAAAAAACCTTCCTTATCGAAGGTTTTAAGTATGAGGAATTGGTTGTTTAAAATTTACTATTCTAGATTAGCAGTTCCCTTTTTTAGCTTGACCCGGTGGACAAAAACGACCATCGCCATGTCTGTGATCATTATAAACCCCATTGGGATCTACAACGATGCTACCCTCACGTGTATGTACAGCACATGCACTTAAAGATAGCATCAGACTGGAACATAGAAATAAAATCATTTTTTTCATTTTTAGATCCTTTATGGTGAGTTAGATTTTCATTTAAAATTTAAGACCTATTGAGCCATTTCAAAAGTACTTTTGTGTAAATGAATGAGCGTTTAAAAAATGATTTATTGTGAGTTTATGGTTTAAGAATAGTTCTAAAACCAACATGGGTTGTGGCAAGATCTAGCTCTTGTGGATGACGACTACTGGTTCTAAATCTTGCACAGTAATTATTGGCACATAAAAAAGAACCACCTTTAATCACATAGTTTTGTGCATGGATTTGTTGTTGACGTAGATGGCTATAATCTCCCATGTGTTGATCATGGGCGCCTGTATAGGGTGATGTAGTCCATTCCCATACATTTCCAATCATGTCATAGAGTTGAAATGCATTCGCAGGAAAGCAACCAACAGGTGCAACACCTTCAAATTGATCTTGCTGTAAATTTTGAAAAGGAAAGTTGCCTTGCCAATAATTTGCAATAGGTTGGTGTTGCTGATTTTGTGGTTCATGATGCAATGGTGTGTCATAGGTAGATTTCGCTTTTGCAGCATATTCCCATTGTTCTTCTGAGGGTAAATCTCTCTTAAGCCATAGCGCATAATGTTCAGCATCATTTTTGGTAACATAGCGTACGGGTTCTGCAGGATTTGGTTGAGCACCTTGTTCACCATAGGGTGTTTTCCAAGTAAAGCCAGATTTGAGTTGCCACCATTGCTGAGGATGCTTTGGATCTGGACTAAATACAGCAGCTTGTCGTTGCTTTTCAGCATCTGTAATGTAATGTGTTGCATTTACAAAACTTGCAAATTGAGCAACTGTAACTTCGGTTTGATCGATCCAAAAACCAGAAATTTTACGTTTCTTTTCACCAAAATTGAGCTCATCTGGATAGGCAATCTTTGAGCCGAGTTCAAAACTTCCTTCGGGAATCCAAACCATACCCGCATGTTTATCTTTTCCCCAATGATGAGGCAAGCCTGAATATTTTCCACATTTTTGTGGATCACCTAAAATTAATTGTGCTTTTGACTGGTGTTGTTCATGCTCGGTATTTGATGAAACATGACAGCCTGCAAGGAGCAAGCTGACACTGATTGCAATGATGTACTTTACGATCATTGTTTAAATTCCAATACACCATTTTGTTGAGTGTATTTGTTATAAACTTCAACGAGTTTAGACACTTGTTCTGGATGACTGTCTGCAAGATTATTTCGTTCGCCACGATCATCTTTGAGATTGTAAAGCTCCCACTTTCCAGTACCAAGATTGCCATTTGCTTGATAAGCAATTTTCCAACCGCCTTGTTTAGCATATTTATTGCCATGTAACTCATCAGCAAAAGCAAATTCAGCAGGGCGAATGCTTGCTGTTTTGTTTTCTAAAGTTGATTTCCATGAAATACCTGATGGATTGTTGATTTGACGACCTTTGTATTGATCTTTTGGTACTGAAACATTGGCATATTCAAGTACAGTTGGAAATACGTCTAATACACTGGCGAAGCCATGATAGATATTTTCAGCTTTCTTTTGATTTGGAAGTTTGACAATAGCGGGTGCTGTGGTTGCACCTTCACCTGCAGTATCTTTCCATAAATGAAAAGGTGCAGCGCTGACCTCGGCCCAACGTGGCCCAATATAGTGATATGAGTTTGCAGTGCCTACCGCAGCTAATGAAGTATCGAAGCCTGTTTCTGTACCATAAGTGCCACGAACAAAGCCTTCTGCACCATTGTCAGAAACAAAGAAAATCAGGGTATTTTCATACTGTCCATTGGCTTTCAAATATTGAATCAAACGACCAATATTATCATCAAGATTTTCAACCATACCTGCGTAGACTTCCATTTTACGCGCTTCTAAAGCTTTTTGTTCAGAGCTGAGTTCGTTCCATTTTGGATATTTAGGAATTTGAGCGGTTGCTAATGGTTCAGCTGCTTGGAAGTTTGTAGGAAGGATACCCAGTTGTTTCTGTTTCGCAATACGTGCATTACGGATCTGCTCATACCCAACATCATATTGACCTTTGTAGCGATCACTGTATTTTTGCGGCGCTTGGATCGGCCAATGTGGTGCTGTATAGGCGGCATACGCAAAGAATGGTTTTCCAGAGCGTTTCCCACTGTCTAAATATTGAATCAACTTATCTGTATAGTAATCAGTTGAGAAGAAATCATCTGGCAAATCTGAAACAGCAATTTTTTTACCATCTTCAGTATAAGTTGCTAGCCCTGCGCGGTTGTATTGGCTTGGGTTTTGTTTGAAATGAAGATCTAAGCCTTGTAATAGCGTAAATGAATGATCGAAACCTTTGGCATGCGCATTGGTTTCAGGTGTTAAACCCAAATGCCATTTACCACTGATGTAAGTACGGTAACCATTGTCACGTAACACTTCAGCAATGGACAATGAGCGATTATTTAAATAGCCCTCATAACCAGGCTGGCCTTTTAGATGTGCTGGCGTGAGTTCCGCCATTGCACCGATTCCTGCTTGATGATGGTCTGTACCAGAAATCAATTGTGAACGAGTAGGGGAGCATGTCGGTGCTGTATGGTAGTCGGTCAGAATTCGCCCTTCTTGGGTTAGGGCATCTAAGTTAGGCGTATGAATTTCACCACCAAATGCTCCGAGATCAGAATAGCCTAAGTCATCTGCCATGATGAATAAAACATTGGGCTTTGGTTTTTGGGATATAGCTTGATTGGAATCGTGATCATCATTACAACCCGCCAGATAGAAGGTAAATAAAGCGATTGAAATTGAACTTACAAGTTTTAGTTTTTGCATGGCAATGATGACGTTTTATATAAATTTATAATGAAGCTTAGCGAAAGAAGAAATGAGCTAAAAATATTAAAAAATGCTTTTTAAAGCAGAATAATTCTTGAGAAAAATTTATGCTGAACAAATCTAATATTTTGAAAAGCTATTGAAATACTTAAATTCATTAAAAAAATACAATGAAAACAGACAAAAAAATAAAATAAGAATGTTTTTAAATTTAATTCCGACAATTTTAGTTGATTTTTATTCATTCAGCCTCATCTTCAGTTAAAATACCGACTTCAGCTTGAGGATAGAGTTATGTCGACTGAGAACACCAATGCTGCAGTTGCAGAAGAAATTCCAAATTTATTGATTACTCCAAATGCACAGGAGTATTTAAAAGATCTATTGGAGAAACAAAATACTCCTGGAATCGGCGTTCGTGTATTTGTTGAAAATGCGGGAACTCCACGCGCTGAATGCTGCATGGCGTATAGTGCGCCTGAAGAAATTGCGCCAACAGATTACAGACAAGATTATCCAGATTTTCCTGCATTTATTGATACACCATCTATTCCGTATCTCAAAGATGCTGTGATTGATTACAACAAAGATCGTTTTGGCGGTCAGTTAACTTTCCGTGCACCGAACTCAAAAGTGCCGCGTGTAGGACCAGATGCGTCTATTGAAGAACGTATTACTTATGTACTTCAAGCAGAAATTAATCCAGGTTTAGCAGGGCACGGTGGTAACTGTGCGTTGGTTGAAGTGCTTGAAGATGAAGAGCATGGTTTAACTGCAGTATTGAAATTTGGCGGTGGTTGCCAAGGTTGTTCTGCAATTGACGTAACTTTAAAGCAAGGTGTAGAAACGACACTGAAAGAACATATTCCTGAACTTGGACGCGTGGTCGATCAAACTGACCATAGCCAAGCGGATGGTGCTTATTTCAAATAATGATCTACATTGTTTGAATATGATTGTTTAAAAACCTCCTTTATGGAGGTTTTTTTATTTCAGTAATAAATTAATGGAAAATATTTGAATATTTAAGTTTCTTAAATGAATCTTAAATAGTTTTTATTTTTGATCGAGTTTTAGTCAAACAGGTATTAATAATAAGAATAATTATCAATATTAATTGTAATAGTGTTCTATTTTGTTAAGCTGTGGGGCGAAATCTACATGGTTTATCCATAAATTAGCCTCTTTGGAATACTTATATGTCTAATCGTATCATCCAATCTGTGTTATCTCTCTCTATTGTTGGCATCATGATGGGGGCTGCGCATGCAGCAGATTCACAAAAAATTTCTAATGAAACTGATTCACAAGCTCAGGAATCAGTAAAGTTACAAACGATTGTTGTGACAGCATCTGGTTCGGAACAAGATGTGGCAGATGCTCCTGCATCAATTTCAGTCATTACAGCGGAAGAGCTACAAAAGAAATCTTATACAGATGTGATCGACGCGGTTAAAAATATTCCAGGTGTTTCAGTACAAGGTGGAGGAAACAATAAAGAAATTACCATTCGTGGTATGGGGGCAAATTATACCAAATATCTCATTGATGGACGTCCGATCAGTGCAGGAAGAGTCGTGAATGGGAATGGTACAGATGGTGGGAAGATCGGTGCCTATTTACCACCTATCGATATGATAGAGCGAATTGAAGTTGTTCGTGGACCAATGTCATCATTACATGGCTCTGATGCCATGGGCGGTGTAATTAATATCATTACAAAAAAAGCATCATCTACGTCGTGGCAAGGCAGTATCTCTCCAGAATATACCAAGTCAAATAATGATTATGCCAATGATAGTTATGGTGTCAGCTTATACGCCACAGGCCCATTAATTAAAGATAAGTTATCATTAAGCTTAGATGGTAATTTTCAAGGTACTGATGAAAGTGACTATATTGGCGGCGAAGGTCAAAAATCAGCATCGAGTGAATCTGAAAAGAAAATTAGAAAAATTGGAACAGGCTTGCTTTGGAGTGTCGATGAACAGAATGATATTGGTTTAAGATATGATTTTACACGACAAGAATATACGACAACTTTAGGTAAAAGTGTGGGGGTAGCGAGTCAGGCTTCAACCAATGAAAATGAAAAAGATGTTTGGACTTTAAGCCATAAAGGGAACTATGATCTGTTTTCAATTGATAGTTACTATCAAGATGAAACGACAAAAAAAGTATATAGTGGTGCAGTCGCAGATCAAAAGCAGGAAGAATTAAAATTATTTAATACCCAAGCGTCTTTCAATATAGGCAATCATGCTTTGATCACTGGTGGTCAATATCAGCAGGAAAAAATTAAAGATACAACCAATGGCCTAGCAAGTGTTACGGGTGTAACCTCACTTGATCGCTGGTTATTTGCATTATTTGTCGAAGATCAGTGGAGTCTTACTGACGATTTCGCTTTAACAATTGGCGCTCGATATAATAAAGATGAATATTTTGGTGGCGAAATTACACCAAGAATTTATGGTGTTTATCACATAACTGATGCTTTCACTTTAAAAGGTGGTGTAAGTACAGGGTATAAACAACCGACGATTAGTCAAATATCAGAAGGTTTTGGAAGTCGTACAGGAAAAGGGAGTGCTGTAATTATTGGTAACCCTGATTTGTCACCAGAAAAAAGTACCAGTTATGAGTTTGGCTTTAATTACATCGCGCCTGAAATAGGTTTATCGACAAGTTTAATGGTCTTTAAATCTGATTTTAAAGACAAAATTGTTGAAGATCGTTTATGTGATACGCCAGGGACAACAAATAGTTCTCCTGTGTCAGAGTGGAAATGTTCTGCAAATGGGCAACCTTATCGCTTTGTGAGTCAAATGAAAAACGTTTCTGATGCAGAAATGAAAGGTGTCGAGTTCTCTTTAAATTATGATTTACTTGATAATTTACAGGCAAATACCAACTATACCTATACTAAATCTGAGCAAAAAAGTGGTGAATTTAAAGGACAGCCTTTAAATAAAATGCCAAAGCACATGTTAAATATTGGGTTGAACTATGATGTGTCAGATGACTGGAACACTTGGATAGACTATAACTATCGCGGTAAAACCAGTGATTATTTAAGTCGTACAACGATGGAGGCAGGTACTCCTGCTTATGGTACTTTTGATGCAGGTGTCGTTTTTAAAGCAACACAAAAATTAAGTTTAAGTGCTGGTATTTATAATATTGCCAATAAAGAAATCACCAATAGTGAATATGATGTGGTTCTTGATGGACGACGCTATACAGTGGGCATGAACATCCGATTCTAATCAGTCATGGAAAAAAGCCTCCGTTTACGGAGGCTTTTTACTGTACGTCATAGAGTATTTGCAGTTAAATGACAGATTCAATATTCAAAATCTTTAACGTTTCATCAGAATAATAGAACTTTTCCAAATAGATTCGAGCACGTGATTTTAAATGCTCAGAAGAAATCATGCTTTGAATCACAGGTTCAAGCAAAGCTTGTAATTCATTTTGAATCAAGGCTTCGTCGATATTAATATCATTCAAAATCAAGTCAAAAGGGCGTTCTTCATTACGGACATACCAAGTGAGGATTCCGTCGTGAACTTGTTTTTTTAAATAATCAGTTTGACGGATATGATCCCAAATCTCATGCCCCATACCCACCGTATTGGGAAGATCATTTACTTCAACATAATTACGTAAAACGCCAATTGGTATCTTCTTAATCTTATGCCATAAATTGGCTTGGAAATGATAAAGCTTATTGTCATCAAACTGTTGGTTGATGACTTGCTCACTCAATTGGCTAATTTTAATAATATTTTTTTGAAGATAATGTTTAACTGTATCATCTAAATTGGTATCAGTGACAGACTCTAAGACCGATTTCCCCATCTTCATAAAGCGACCAACACCTGGTACCTTTTTATTCATCACAGAATTATCAATATAATCTTGGATCGAGTGATGAATCAGCTGAGTCAACATGGTTGAAAATGATGGGTTATTCACAATACGTTTAATCAATGCTTGGCGATGACTCGATTTACTTGCTACATATTGTGCAATTTTATCTATGGTTGCAACTGGAATAATATCTTCAATCAAGGTGTTATCATTAACTGGGTGGATTAAAGCAAAACGGATATGATCGGTAATTTGTTCAATCAAAAAAATGCCTGCAGCTGTATCTAATACTTGTTTTTGTAAAAGAGCATTAATTTGATCAAACGACCAGAGTTGTTTAAGCGGTTGCTTTCTAAACCAAAGATAAAACTCATTAAATTCAGCTTTAATGGTTCCTGACTGAGTAAACTCTTGATCTAAAAATGAGAGTTGAGCATCGATTAATTGTTCAACGAGGGGATGTTTCATTTTTTAGACTCAAATTGTTCATGTTTTTGATCAGAGAATGGATTTTGCAAAGGCTGAACTTTATTTAAAAAACTTAGATAATTTTCAGCAACACGCTCCGGTGCTTCAAGCAAAGGCATGTGTCCGACGCGTTGTAAAATAATCGGATTTTCTGGTCGTTTTAAAACGGATTTTAGCTCATTGGCTACATCAACATTGACAATCTGATCTTGCGCACCCCATAAGATCATCGTGGGTGCTTCAATATTCTTGAGCATCGTGGTAAATGTCATCGGCGTATATAGACGATTGAGCGCATCAATTTGGTTAATGATCTTTGCAGTATCAGCTGATTTTGCAATAAACAATTTCTCTTGTTCATTTTTAATAATACTGGCAGTAAAAGGCTGATGAAACATGACTTTATTCATCACGAAATCTAAGTCACCTTTTTGCGTAATTAAAAGCTGTTTGAGGTAAATCGGATTTCTCAGGTAGTTGGTATTGGTCGATTTAAAGATACCACCCGTACTCATTAAAAATAAGCTTTTGGTATCAAATGGATATTGCGATGCATAAAACATGGCAATCGTACCACCTAAAGAATGACCTGCAATATTTAAATTGTCTTGAATATGTGCTGCTTCAATAAAATGGCGCAGTTGTTCTGTTACATTGGGAACAGAAAGGTCAAAATTTGCAGGAACTTGCGTTGCACCAGCAGAGGGTAAGTCTGGAATAATGACATGATAATAAGGTGTAAGGGATTTAGCGACACTATTCCATGTATCTCGACTACTGGCTAAACCATGGATCAATAAAATGGTGGGTTTATTTTTAGGACCGCCTTCACTATAAGACCAAACGACATCTCCTACACGTAGTGTTTTAGAGCTCAAGCCTGCCCAAGTTCTTTCCTCTTGTACAACCTTTAAATAGTCGATATTTTCAGCGACATTACTTGCAGCATTAGCTTGATGACTCAAAGTAACTACACCTAGAGTGCTCAGACTTAACAATAAGCTATTTAAAAAATGCAGAATTTTCTTATTGGGCAGTTCAGACATGCATAGGGTTCCTAACAAATGACTTGGCATTATATAAAGTAATAATATTATTCATGATGATATTTTTTTCAGCATTCGCTGAAAATGGACTATTTGTAAGTTTTTTGCCAAAACAAAAATTTAGAATAAAGCTAATTTGCAGCATATTCTGTGATTTTATTAAATGAAATGACTCTAATTGTGAATTTTGCCTACATATTTTTAAAATAATTATAAGATCATGCTACATCACAAAAATTGTAACAGAGTTTATTTTTAGTCAGTGACTTTCACTTTTGACAGCATTAAAATGACCTAATCTCCACACAATGGAATAAAACACAAATGCTAACTGCTCAAGAAGCTTTAGAACGTCTAAAACAGGGTAATGAACGCTTTGCCCATGGTGAAACAAATCATAATAAATTTTTGACACACCAACAGCGAACGGAGATGGTTGGGAGTCAGGAACCTTTTGCCATCATTTTAGGTTGTTCGGATTCTCGTGTTCCTGCTGAGATGGTATTCGACCAAGGTTTTGGTGATTTATTTGTGATCCGAGTGGCGGGAAATATCGTTGCACCATCGCAAGTGGGGAGTGTGGAATTTGCTGCGGACAGTTTTGGTTGTCCATTGGTTGTTGTTTTAGGTCATAGTCATTGTGGTGCGATTCATTCAACAATTGAAGCTTTGAAGAATCCTACGACACCTCCATCTGCCAATCTAATGTCTATTGTCAACCGCGTGCGTCCATCAGTTGAAATCTTGATGCAAACTGAGTTAAAAGATGATTTAGATAAATTATCTATGCATGCAGTGAAATCAAATGTATTTGCATCAGTCAACCAGTTACGTCATGGGTCAGCAGTTTTAGAAAACTTGATCGCTCAGGGCAAATTGAAAGTGGTCGGTGCTCAGTATTCACTTGAAACAGGTGAAGTTGATTTTTATGATTTTTAATTGAATTTAATTTTTAACTGAATTTAGTGTAATGCTTTAAGTGTTTTAATCAAAATATCTTAAGTTTAGCCATAAAAAAATCCCACAATTATGTGGGATTTTTTATACCAATAAATTCTTAGAATTTATAACCGATTTTCAAACCATAAGCGATTGCATTGTTGTCAGTGAACTCTGCAACATATCGAGAGTCTTGACCTGCTTGAGCGCCAGTTTGTGCTTTAGCATCGCCTAACCAGAAGTATTTAACACCACCAGCAATAAAGGTTTGTGGTGTAGGGCTATATTGAACACCTAAGCCTAAGTTCCAATAACCTTCTGTTGGACCTAATGTTGAAACAGGGTTACCTGCACCAGAGTCCCAACCTACAGAAACGTTACCAGCCCATTGATCATTCAGTTTACGACCTACACCGACTGTTGCAGAAATTTGATCTTCTGAATATTCAACGAGGTTGAATCCATTTGGGCGTGCATTACTTGGGTTTGTCGCACCTAATAATGGACCAACAGCTTTTGAAACTGCACCAAATTTGTCAGGACGAATTGAAAAATCTTTCCAGTTCACCCAACGAAGATTAGCAAAAGCAACTGTATTTGCCATGATTCCTGTTTGGAAATCCAAGTTTACAGATTGTGGTGTGGTAATTTTCACACCACCAGGTGTCTGATTAGCTACTAAAGCGTTAGCTAAAGTAGCTTTTATTGGAGCAGGTAATGGGAATGCACCAATTACTGCAGGATTTTCGGTTAGATAATCTGCGAGTCCAAGAGTTTCAGTAGCATCTGCATCGTGATCTATTTCAGAGCGATAAGTAACAGAAGCTTTTAAAGCAATATCTGGAATTTGAAAAGCAGCACCAGCTAACCAGCCAGTACCGCTCGTTTCTTTGATTTTCGCATCATAACCATTATATAGACTATATGCACTTCCACGTAAGCTAACATTGCCTTTAACAGTTTGGTATACACCACCAGCATAAATGTTGAATTGTTCAGTAGGTTGAAAACCAAAAATCATTGAAATATTTTGAGTATCTACTTCAACTTTAGTATTTCCAGTTACACCACCAAGATGAGTAGTTGTAAGTGGTAAGCCACTCAGTACTGGGTCAGTTGGTGCAGCAACAAATTCGTTTGTACCACTATATGCAGCATCTGCACCAAATGGTTGGTCGTAAATTAAACCAAAAGAGAATTTGTCAGTCAGTTGGAGTTTTAATGCTGCTGATGGGAAATAGTAGTCATCACCCATATCACCAATGTTACGATGTGGCTGAGGAGCTTCACCAACCTCTTTACCTTCAACAGTTGGGTCTAAAACAGATATACCTGCTTCGAAATAGTTACCTGGTTGTAAAAATGCTGAAATGGATTGACCTGAACGATCTAGTGCTGCGGCAAAAACACCAGTTGTTGGTAAAGTTGCTACAATTATCGCAATTGACAGACTTTTTAATTTCATTTTAATTTTTCCCTAAATACGATAAAATGAATCTTTTTAATGGCTTAAGCTTTGGTGGTGAAATAATTTTGAACCTTATAGTGAATAACTCAAAGTTACTTCTTTTTACAAAATAACATATAAAAAATAAGAGTAAATACTCTATCCATAGAATTAACGAAAAAAAATTGAACTTAGAAGTTATTTTTTAACCTTGAGATTTTTAGAAGTATCGTAAAATGAGATTGTTATGAAAATTATTTAAATAAATAAAGTGAAAGAACCAGATATTTTAAAAAGATATTTTTTTAAATGATGAAAATATGGACAGTGGGTTTAAGGGATAGTTAGTTTGAGATAAATAATAAAGCAATTCATCATTCAATGGTGCGCTCTGCGGGACTCGAACCCACGTCGGTCGCTTAGGAGGCAACTGCTCTATCCAGTTAAGCTAAGGGCGCAAAAGAAATATAATTTACAATAATACTAGTGAAAGTAAAAGTTATTACCGAAGTAATAACTTTTAAAAACAAAGATTTTATGCTTTTCTATACAAAATTTTGAACAGAATAAACATCAATACAATCCATATTGGGATCATAATGACTGCGCCACTTAATCCTTGTGTCCACATGATATAAAGCACAACAGCAATAAAGGCGAGTACAAGGTAGTTACTCAATGGTGACCACAAGGCAGGGAATGAGGATATCTTACCTTCAGCTTTCATTGCTTTGATGAATTGAAGATGAGTTAAACTGATCATTGCCCAGTTTAAAACCAATGCGCCAACAACGATATAGATTAAATTGCTTAATGCATCTTCTGGTGCAAAATAATTCAACAATACACAACCAAAAATCAATAATGCTGAGAATAAAACAGCAGGAATAGGAACACCTTGCTTATTGGTTTTGGTAAATATTTTCGGTGCATTTTTTTGTTGTGCTAAACCATAAAGCATACGGCTATTGGCATACATCCCGCTGTTATATACCGAAAGGGCAGCAGTTAAAATGATGAAGTTAAGCAAATGCGCAGCCCAACCAATCCCTAATTGGCTAAAGATCATCACGAATGGGCTTTTATCAAGACCACCAAGTTGTAACTCATTCCAAGGCACAAGTGATAATAAAATTGTCAATGAACCGATATAGAAAAGAAGAATACGGAAAACAACTTGGTTAATTGCCTTTGGAATTGATTTTTGAGGATCATCTGCTTCTGCAGCCGCCATACCAATCAATTCAATACCACCAAAAGCGAACATGAGGAAAGCCAACATATAGAACAAACCATCAAAACCATGTGGGAAGAAACCACCATGTGTCCAAAGGTTGCTAAATGAAGCAGTCGAATCTGCGCCTGCTGTTGCCAATAAATAGAGACCAAAAATGATCATGGAAACAACAGCAGTCACTTTGATAATTGAGAGCCAAAACTCAGATTCACCGTAAAATTTTACATTCCCTAAGTTGATCAGTGTGATGATCACAAAGAAAAACAGTACCGAAATCCAGCTCGGGATATCTGGCCACCAGTAATTGATATATTTACCTACGGCTGTTAACTCAGTCATTGCAACCAAGACATACAGGATCCAATAATTCCAACCCGCCAAAAAGCCTGGGAATTTCCCCCAGTATTTGTTGGCAAAATGACTAAATGAACCTGCTACAGGCTCTTGAACGATCATTTCACCGAGTTGACGCATAATTAAAAATGCGATTAAACCACCGATAGCATAACCCAAAATAATCGATGGACCAGCAGATTCGATTACATGTGCGGAACCTAAAAATAACCCTGTACCAATTGCACCACCCATGGCAATCAATTGGATATGACGATTCTTAAGTCCACGTTGTAATTGTGTAGACTCGTTGCTCAATGTATTCGACTCTAATTAATATGAATGCAATGATTGTAATGGATTGGTTACTTTTAGCCTAGTACATGATTGATTTATGTAAGGAAACTAATAAGTCAAAAAACTATATTTGTAATATTTCATTGAGTTATCAAGCAAATAAATTTTATTGAACTAGAGTGTATCTGTTTAAGAGAGGGTGAAATCTAGGCTATGTTGAATATTTATTTAATACTTAAGTCAATCAATCCGTGTTTTTTAGTAAAAACAGGTTAATATAAAACTGAATGGTAATTCATTATTTGATACAACAAAGAGAATTGAAAGGAATACGATAAATGAGCTTTGCACCACAAATCAAAATCCCTGCAACCTATATGCGTGGTGGAACCAGCAAGGGTGTTTTCTTTAAATTAGATGATTTGCCTGAACGTGCACAAGTTGCGGGGCAGGCACGTGATCAGTTGTTGCTTCGAGTGATTGGTAGTCCAGACCCTTATGGAAAGCAAATTGATGGTATGGGTGCAGCGACATCGAGCACCAGTAAGACAGTGATTTTGGCAAAAAGCTCACAAGCTGAACATGATGTTGATTATTTATTTGGACAAGTGTCGATTGATAAAGCATTTGTGGATTGGAGTGGAAACTGTGGCAACTTGACTGCGGCAGTGGGTTCATTTGCAATTAGTAATGGTTTAGTTGCAGCGGAACGTATTCCTGAAAATGGCATTTGTACAGTACGCATTTGGCAAGCCAATATTCAAAAAACCATTATTGCACATGTACCAATGACCAATGGTGAAGTCCAAGAAACGGGTGATTTTGAACTGGATGGTGTGACTTTCCCTGCAGCTGAAGTGCAAATTGAATTTTTAGATCCTGCCGATGATGGCGAAGAGGGCGGTGCAATGTTCCCTACAGGAAACCTTGTAGATCCCTTAGAAGTTCCTGAAATTGGAACTTTTCAAGCTACTTTGATTAATGCAGGTATTCCGACTATCTTCTTAAATGCAGAAGATATTGGTTACCAAGGCACAGAATTGCAAGAAGCGATCAATGGTGATGCAGAAGCTTTAGCACGTTTTGAGAAAATTCGAGCTTATGGTGCTGTGAAAATGGGTTTAATTAAAGACATCAGTGAAGCTGCGAATCGTCAACACACACCAAAAGTTGCATTTGTATCGAAACCAAAAGCATATACATCTTCAAGCGGTAAACAAGTGACTGAAACCGATGCGGATTTATTGGTACGTGCATTGTCAATGGGTAAACTACACCATGCGATGATGGGAACAGCAGCCGTTGCAATCGGTACTGCGGCAGCGATTCCAAATACACTCGTGAATTTAGCTGCGGGTGGTGGAGAAAGGGAAGCAGTACGTTTTGGTCATCCATCGGGAACCTTACGTGTCGGAGCGCAAGCTTTAAGTGAAAATGGTCAATGGGTAGTTAAAAAAGCCATTATGAGCCGTAGTGCGCGTGTACTAATGGAAGGCTGGGTACGCGTACCTGCAGATAGTTTCTAAGCGTTATTTATACACAAATAGCATTTGAAATTTAGAAAACAGACTTTTTTGCCCCATAAGTTGAATATAGCTTATGGGGTGTGATTTTGTCGGCAAAATATTTTTATTTTGATTGATGTGTGACACAATATTGGTCAATCAGTAGATCATTTATCATGATTTGAGCGTATCCAATGGTGATACTTTTGAAGATGAAATTTAAATAATGTGAAACCTCTGGTTGAAATGAATCATTCAAACTGAATGGGTGAAGTTATTTTTGTTGGCTTTGAGGTGTTATATGGAACATGAGTCGATAAATTTAAAAGATAATCTTGAACAAATAAAAGTTTTTGAATATTTAGAGAGTATAGATAAATTACATTTAGTCTCGTTTATTTCTCAAATTCCTTTACCCATTGCTATTTTTGACGATACTTCGCGTTGCTTAGGTGCAAATCAAAAATTTGCAGATATTTATGAAAGTGATGCATTGTATTTGATAGATAAATTATTAAGTACATTTTCTACTGTTGTTTATGCACGTTTTCAAGAAGCTTTAGATTATTTTCATCAAAATCAAAATTATTTAGAACAAGAGTTTTATGTAAAAGGTCGTTTCTATCTTGCTTATTTTAAAGCGATTCGAAATGCTGATAATGCAATTGAGATGATTGTCGTTGTGTGTTCCGATGTAACACGCTTAAAACGACGTGAAAATGTGCTATTACAAAACAATAAAAAATTACATGATCACTTATATTTGGACTTATTAACAGGTCTGCAAAATGCGCTCGCATTTGATCATTATTTAAATAAATTGTGGCAGAATCCTGCAAAAACGGATGTTTCATTTTTAAAAATTGATTTAGATAATTTTAAATTATTCAATCAAATCAATAGTTATACAGTAGGAGATGAAGCTTTAGTACAATTAGGTGCTGTGTTAAATGAAGTCATTCGTCAAACGGAGGCTCAACTATTCCGATTGAATTCTGCTAGCTTTATTGTTGTGATTGAGCATTTAACGGATTGGGCGGTGATGACATTGGGGGAACGTTTAAAATTTGCGATTACAGATGCAAAAATTTTGTTTGATAAAAATAACCAGTATCTGACGGCATCTGTTGGGATTTTCCACTTTTCTCAAGCAAGCGATGATCAAGAAGTCGATGTGCTTGAAAAACTAGAAATAGCCATTCAACAAGCAAAGAAAAATGGTGCAAATTCTTTATTTTTATTGAAAAGTTAACTATATTTTTTTGCTATTGGTGTAGTTGCCATTGTTGGAATTAAAGGATGAGAATTATAGCGACTCATAGTAGAATGAGCGCACTCATTCCATCTACCAATTTCACTCAAACTTATTTATTTTAAGTTTTAGCAATGTGTACAAGTCGAGGCTGATGTGACTTCAATTCCAAATGTAAATGCAGAAATTTTAAAACGAGCGCAACAGCAAATTCAGCAAGATCTACAAACTGCTTTAGATGCTTTTTCACTGCCTGAACCTTTAAAATCTGCTGTGCATCATACTGTGATGTTAGGCGGAAAGCGTGTACGTCCAGCACTGTGTTATGCGACATCTCATTTGAAAGAGAATAATCCAAATTTTGCAGCAGTACGCCGTGCCGCAGTTGCAATCGAGTTTATTCATTGTTATTCACTTGCGCATGATGATTTGCCTTGTATGGATAACGATTTATTACGTCGTGGGCAACCTACTTGTCATGTGGCTTTCGGTGAAGATACTGCGCTTTTGGCAGGTGACATTCTCCAGTCGATGGCTTTTGAAGTTTTAGGCAGTCGTCTGTTTGATAATGGAACATCAGTGGATCAAGCGATTGTGCTTAAACAAATGCAGATTTTAGCCACTTCAAGTTCGAAAATGGTCTGTGGTCAAGTCTTAGATTTACAAGCAGAAGGAAAGCATGTAGACCAAGCGCATTTGGAAAATATTCACCGTAATAAAACAGGTGCTTTAATTCAAGCCTCTATCATGATGTCGGCTGTGACGATTTTCTCAGGAACAGATCAAGCGATTCCACAATTGCGTCAATATGGGCAAGCGATTGGTTTAGCTTTCCAAGTCCAAGATGATATTCTCGATGTGATTTCGGATACTGAATCATTGGGTAAAACAGCGGGTAAAGATGAGCAAGTGGATAAATCAACTTATCCAGCATTGATGGGTTTGGAAAATGCTAAAGCCTATGCACAGCAATTGCATGACCAAGCATTTCAGGCTTTAGAATATTTTGGTGATAATGCGAAAGAGCTGAATCAAATTTCTCAGTTTTTGTTATCACGTAAGAGCTAAATTCTATTTCTTATTCAGTCTTAAATATTGTAATAACAAAGGGGCATTTCGCCCTTTTGTTATTTTCTTTATTTATTAAATCGGATTAGACCGATTCTTTATAAATTTGATCTGCTTTATCAAAACGTTCAAGCATATCCGCTGTTGGTGCTTTACTGATTAAGCTGAATAGAATAATGGCAATGAATGAGCAAATAAATCCAGGAATGATTTCATAGACACCTGTTGCCGCAAAAACAGGAATATTTTTCCAAAGAATCACCACCAATGCACCGATAATCATACCTGCAAGAGCCCCTGAAAGGGTCATACGCTTCCAGAACAGTGACAGAATAATCAATGGTCCAAATGCCGCACCAAAACCTGCCCATGCATAAGCGACAAGCCCGAGCACCTTAGATTCTGGATTGCTCGCAAGGACGATTGCGAGGATAGCGACCAGCAAAACCATCAAACGACCAACCCAAACCAATTCTTTCTGAGAAGCTGTTTTACGGATAAAAGCTTTATAAAAATCTTCGGTTAAGGTACTTGAACAGACCAATAATTGACAACTTAACGTACTCATCACGGCTGCAAGAATCGCAGCCAAGACGATACCTGCAATCCAAGGGTTAAACAGAATTTTAGTCAGTTCCATAAACACAGTTTCAGGGTTTGCATTCACCGTAGCTGCTAACTCTGGATGAACTTGGAAATAAGCGATACCAAAGAAACCTGCTGCAACTGCACCACCTAAGCACAGTGTCATCCATGTCATACCGATGCGACGTGCATTGGGAATCGACTTCACAGAATCAGCTGCCATGAAACGGACAAGGATGTGAGGTTGACCAAAATAGCCTAAGCCCCATGCAAGCAAGGATAGAATTGCAACGGTGCTTAAGTCATTGAATAAACTATAGGCTTGTGGGCGTGCAGCATCCAAAGCGGCATTGACAACACTCATATCACCTAAGCTTAAAATGGTGACGATAGGTGTTAATAAAAGTGCAAAAATCATCAACCCTGCTTGAATGGTATCTGTCCAACTTACCGCTAAGAAGCCACCAATAAACACATAGCTGATGGTTGCAATCGCACTGATCCAAAGTGCAGTGCTATATGACAGTCCAAACATACTTTCGAATAAACGTGCACCTGCGACCATCCCTGAAGCGCAGTAAATCGCGAAGAAAATAAGAATCACGACAGCGGAAACAATTCTTAGAATCTTTTTATGATCATTGAAACGATTGGAAAAATAATCGGGTAAGGTAAGCGCATTGTTTTGGATTTCGGTATGAATACGTAAACGACCTGCAACCAATAACCAGTTGAGCCATGCACCAATGATCAAACCAATCGCAATCCACATTTCAGATAAACCTGACAGATAAATTGCACCTGGTAAGCCCATGAGTAGCCAACCACTCATGTCAGAAGCGCCTGCTGAAAGGGCAGTCACAAAACTCCCTAAACGACGTCCACCTAAAATATAGTCATCAAAACTGGTTGTTGCACGATAGGCAATTAAGCCAATGATGACCATGGCAACTATATAAAATAGAAAGGTGATTAAGGTGGGATTGAGGGAACTCATACGATATCCATATTCGTGGAAAGATGTAGATCTAAGGAAAATTTTTAAATAACGTGAAATTTAACCATAAATTACAAAAAATTACTGATTAATTCTTAAACGTTAAAACTTAAGTGATCATTTTCAAGGTAAAAAAATAGGCAACATCAAGTTGCCTATTTTTATTGCAATTGAGAAATTAGTTATTTCTACCCATCACACCACGAATGGTATTCATAATGTCAGCAGGAAGTACAACTGTTTTCGAGTTGTTCGATTTTGCCATGTCTTGCATGGCTTTGACGTATTGCTCACCCAGTAAGTAGGCAACAGGAACTTCTTTATCACCGACAGCAGAAGTGATCATTTCAATGGCTTTTTGAGATGATTCAGCTAAAACAACTTGTGCTTCTGCATCACGACGTGAAGCTTCTAGACGACCATCCGCTTCAAGAATCGCAGCTTGTTTTTCACCATCAGCTTTGGTCACTGTCGCACGACGTTGACGTTCAGCTGCTGCTTGCGCTTCCATCGCTGATTGCATGGTATGCGATGGCTGAATGTCTTGAATTTCAACAGTTTTTAAGGTGATGCCCCAGTCTGAAATATCATCTGAAATTGCAGCTTTAAGCTTGGCTTTGATGTGATCACGTGATGAAAGCGCATCATCCAAATCCATTTCACCAACAATCGAACGGAGTGATGTTTGTACAAGGTTTTGAATTGCCCATGTATAGTTCTCAATACCATAGACTGCTTTTTCAGGGGTAGTCAGATTGATATAGGCAACGGCATTCATCACCATTACCGCGTTATCTCTAGAAATTACTTCTTGTGAAGGAATATCTAAAACAATATCTTTGGTGGTCACTTTGTACGCAACTTCGTCTACATAAGGGATAACAAAGTTTAGACCCGGATTAAGTGTGGTGTGATATTTACCTAAACGTTGTACGATCCATTTATAACCTTGCGGAACGATACGAACGCCTTTGAAAATCGTCACAGCGACGAAGGCAAATATGAATAAAGCAACTATAGAACCAAAACCCATTTAATTTTCCTCTTTATTTTTCATTATGAAGATGAAGAATGTGGTTGTACCACTAAATCATTACCCAAAATATCTGTGACACGGACACGATCACCAACTTGCACAGGTGAAAGAGAGCGGCAGTTCCATTCATCAGAACCTAAAACAGGCATCGGAAAACGAACGAGAATTTGTTCATGGTGCAGACCCGTTTGAATGACCATACCAATTTGACCAATGGTGGCTTCTCTCGATAGCCCTGCTTTGGTTTTGTCTATAGATAAGGGTTTGACAAATTTAAACCAAACTACAGTACAGATGATGGATAATACGATCCAACATACGATTTGAAAGGTGAAACTCATACTTGGGAAGAGCCAATACAAAATACTGACTACAATTGCAGCGATACCAAACCACAACGCAGCAAATGCGGGCAAAATGAGTTCGGATAAGATCAGCAATATGCCAAGTACAAACCAATGCCACGGTTCAAAAATAAAGTTCATACATCTACTCTAGTGATTATCATTGATATAGATGACGTATCATCTATATCAATGTAGCAGATGAATTCAATGCTGCATATAAAAACGTGATTATTCTAGTTTATTCACTGCTTTTATTTGTTCGATTGAAATGCGCTTATATTCTCGCTTTTGGTGCAGGTTTTAATGCTGCAGGAGATTTTTTAAAGTTAGTGATTGCTGCTTGAATCGCCGTAATTTTCGCTTGAGCAGATTTCTCACCCTCTAAAATGGCTTGATTGCTCGATTTCAAATCTAAAGTCCCTAAGTGTCCAACTTTGGGTTGAATCACAATATTCGCCTGAGCCAATTCATTATTGATACTTTGTTGTCCCATGATATTAATTGTTTGGTCAAGTAAGCCCCACATATTCATTGGTTGGCTACCTGATGGACGTGCTGAAATATCGACTGCAATCACGATATCCGCGCCCATATCACGTGCAGTTTGTACAGGAATCGGACTGACTAAGCCGCCATCGACATATTTTGTTCCGCCAATGGTTGCAGGAACGAATACATTGGGAATACTACAAGAAGCACGCACAGCTTGCCCCGCATTGCCTTTGATAAATTCAGCTTTTTTACCATTGTCCAAACGTGTTGCGACAGCAGCGAAGCGAATCGGGAATTGTTCAATCGGCTTATTGGCAATATTACGATTGACATAATCTTGCAATTTTTGCCCCAGTACAATGCCTTGGCTATTCAAGGTTAAGTCACGTAAATCAGACTCTTTGAGTTGTTGCGCGATTTGTTGCATTTGGTATGGTGTTTTACCACTGGCATAGATACTACCTACGAAGCTTCCCGCACTTGTTCCAGTGACGATTTTAGGTTTTATGCCATGAGATTCTAGAACTTTAAGTACGCCGATATGCGCAAAACCTTTTGCTCCACCACCACCGAGTGCAATTGCAATGACAGGTTCTCGTGCCTTGATCGCTGTGGTTTGGGGAGGTGTTTTTGTTGTTTTATCACAGCCAACGAGAGCAAGACCCATTAAGCCTATAAAGCCAAGTTGTTTAAAACGCATATCGTATTACTTTAGTCTAAAAAATATGCTGTCATCTGAACAGATTGTTGCTTTATTTTCTAGCTATTTTTCAATAGTTTTTGTAAAGGAATCGAGAGTAGTTTTGGATGCTTTGGTGAAAATTTTCCATTAAAACGATTTAAAATTTCTGCTAAATCTTGGTCATAGTCACCAGTTGGCTGTAACGTCCCTAAGCAATGAATCAATTTTTTTTCATAATCAAAAGAAAAGATTGCAATCGGGATATTGGCACCCATAGCAATGTGGTAAAAACCACTTTTGATTTTTTCTGCACGATTGCGCGTACCTTCAGGTGCAATTGCAATCCAGATTTTTTCTTGCTGATGAATTACATCCACAATCTGCTGAGTCAGCCCATGCGGTGAGTCACGCTCTACGGGAATCACACCAATCCATTCAAACAGACCTTTGAGTGGTGTTTTAAATAAACTGTCTTTACCGAAAATCGTGACTTTGACACCAATGCCAAGCATTGCAAGAAAAGCATATAAGCCATCAAAATTTGAGGTATGTGGTGCGATGAAAACCACAGCTTTAGGTAAATTGGGAAATTCACCAACAAAGCCCCAGCCTTGAACGAGATAAAGCTTTTTAAATAAGTTACGGCTCGATGTTGTGCCACGTTGTGGGACTTGATCTGGTATATTTGGAAAATTCTCTGACATCGTATTCTTATGGGTTTGTTGTGACTGTATTTAAATTGGCGTATTTACTTACTTTATTTTTTGCATAATAGTAAGCATTGGTGTGGTAAAGCTTGAACTATGGCAAATATTACAAAAATCACCGATGAATGCAATACACTTTGAATTGAACAATATTAATTTGAATGCGTGAGTGAACTTATGAAATTGATCGGTATAAAAAGAATTAGAGATTAATCCATGCCACAGAGCTATTTATTGTTATTTTCACTGTATTGGGCACAAGGTTTACCTGTCGGCTTTATGACTCATGCTTTGCCTGTGATTCTCCGTGCGCAAGGCGTTTCATTGACTCATATTGGTGGTTTTGGATTACTCATGGCACCGTGGGCACTCAAAGTGCTTTGGTCACCTTGGGTTGACAAATACGGACACTCGCAAAAAGGGCATTACCGAAGTTGGAT
>NZ_SGSW01000038.1:0-36490 GCF_004209125.1 Acinetobacter sp. WCHAc060033
ACTTGTACCTGTACCGAATGTGCCTTGTACGGGATCGGTATTGTCCAAGTACTGTGTCGGGGCTGCTGGGGTTTCAGGGGCTGTAACATCTTTTCCTACAATTTCTGTGGCTGGTTTTGATTCATTACCTGACGGATCTGTCGCTGTTGCAATGACTTCTCCACCTTCTTTTAGACCAGGATTCGGCACACTCCATTTACCATCTGTACCCGCTGTAACAGTGGCAGTAGTTTTATCTGGATAAGTCACTGTAACTTCTGAACCAGGCTCTGCTGTACCAGTAATTGGATCTTTTGAACCCGCTTCAATTGGATTTAGCTCAGGCTGATCTGGTGGAGTTGTATCTTTAACCTCTGTAGTTACAGGATCAGACTTATTGCCTGCTGGGTCAGTCGCTACTGCGGTTACTTTTTCACCCTCTTCCAAGCCAGGGTTTACAACCGACCATTTACCATCTGTACCTGCTGTAACAGTGGCTGTGGTTTTATCTGGATAAGTCACTGTAACTTCTGAACTAGGCTCCGCTGTACCTGTAATTGGATCTTTTGAACCCGCTTCAATTAGATTTAGCACTGGTTGATCTGGTGGAGTTGTATCATTAACTTCAGCAGTGACAGGATCAGACTTATTACCCGCTGGATCAGTGACTACCGCAGTGACTTTATCACCATCTTTTAAACCTGGATTCGGCACTGACCATTTACCATCTGTACCAACGGTAGCCGTTACCGTACTGCCATCCGGATAAGTTACAGTGACTTCCGCACCTGCCTCTCCCGTACCTTTAATTGGGTCTTTTGAGCCTGCTTCAATTGGGTCAATTACTGGCTTTACTGGTGCTGTAGTGTCTTTATTATCATCACCATCACTACTACCCGCAATAGCAGCAACCGCTCCAGCACCAACTGCCCCCAATATCCAAGGTACGACAGGAGCAATACCATCATGATAAAGTAGCGGCTCTATAGAATCGATTGGATTATAATTTACAATAACCCCTTCAGGTGTCGTTTCCCCTGGAACAAATAATGATCCATCATTCTCTTGGAAAACAACTGTGTTATCCGCATTATTTTGATTATTATAATAATTCTCTATTGTTATTGTTTCGCCATTTTTTAGTGTGATGACCAATGAATTGCCTTCTCGAACCATTGATTTTACATCGTCTTTTGGAATTTTTAGAATGACGACTGAATTGTCTTGTAAACTAATTTTATTTACACCAACAAGCTCTAATACTTGGTGACTTTCTTTTCCAATGATCGTTATATTTGTCATAATTTTAGCCTTTAAAGTTTATTTTTGATGTGTTCTGGACATTGCTTTTATTTTTAATAAAAGATAGTACAGCAACCGCCATATCTTAAAAATATGACTATTGTCGCACTTTTTATAAATAGTGTGCAAATTTGCACTACAATTCATGTTATTTATTTAATTAGACTTAAATATATTGTTATAAAATAAAGGGGTATTTAATAAAAATTGTTTATTTATTCACATTTTTTTACTTGAATTACAGTATGTAATTTCTCCTTAATCCAGACATTTAAGACCCATATTTATAGAGTCATGGACATAGTAAGTTTATTTTTCCCAAACTTAAATTCTTTCTTTGCAATCCATTCGGCAATAAAAAAGCCACTTAAAAGTGGCTGTTTGTTTAAAAGTTTGCAGGGTTTTCCAATCGCTTAACCTCTTGTGCTTTTTCAGGATGATGTACAGATGCGACACCATCTGAAGACTTTTTATCGACTAAGGCTTCAGGATTATAAATGGTAATCGTCTCATGCCCTTCAGCATCTTCACCAACAATATATTTAATTCCTTTACGGTTCATTTTATTACACATTCTCTGATACCAACCTTTGAATCCTTGTGTTTCTTCATTTGGGTTGTAATAGAACGCATTCATCACCGCAGGCAAGCCTAAACCACAGACCACACCAGATAACAATACACTAATAAATGTATAACCAATTAAGATACTGCTGTAATCACGTAGCTCAGGCACGTTGGCAACAGCTAGGATCAATGCTAAAGAGATCCCTCCTCGTACACCACCCCATGAAAGAATCGCCAAGCTGCCGTTATAGCTTTTTTTACGGAATGATGGGAAAAATGCGAATGATAAAAAGTTTGCGGCGAAACGTGATAAATGCAAAGCAAAGAAAGCAAATATACCACCAAGAATCAAACTAGTACTTAAATCTAAAATAAAGATTTCCAGTCCGATTAGCGTAAATAAGAATGAGTTGATAATCCCTTCAACAGTATGCCAAAAATGATTCACTTCACGAATTTCACGATCTTGTAAAATTTCTTTCCATTTATTACCAACAATCAAACCACCGATCACACAGGCAATTGGTGCGGAAGCATGGGCGAATAGTGCAACTAGATACGAACCACAAGCCAATAAAGCAGTAGTCAAAATAAGTGATTCCATTTCATGCTTACCACGCATAAGACGCAGAATCCCTAAACCAAATGCCCAACCGATAATTACTGCAACGACAATTTCATAAAGGAAGGTTTGTAAGGTTGCCATCAAGCTGAAGTGCTCACCTTCAAGTACATTCAATAAAGTCATAAAGACTGCGATACACATTGCATCGTTAAACAGTGATTCGCCTTCAAGTTTTACCATCAAATGGTGTGGAGCACGCACAGAACTGAGTACGCCTTTAATCCCAATCGGGTCAGTCGCCCCAAGTGCAGAACCTAAAAGTAATAACACGAGAATTGGAACAGGATTGCCAATTAAATATTGGAATCCAAAAACCAAACCAGCAAAAAACACAGCACATAGCAACAAAGCAATCGTCGCTAAAATACTGATTGGTTTCCAATATACTTTTAAGTCAGAAACTTTAAATTTTAATGCTGATGAGGTCAGAATGAAGCAGATCACCCCATTGACTAAAAAATCATAAAAATCAATATGACGAACGGCTTCTTCAATATTGTGAATATTGATAGAAATAAATTGGTTGCCATTCAGCAAACTTGCTCCCCATTGCAATATGAAGACAAAAATTGCTGAAACGATGGGAACGCCAATCGCCTGCGGGAAACCTAATATTCGCTTATTAAAAATTGTTGTTGCGATAGAGAGTGCAAATACGACCGTAAAGACCTGAAGAAAAAAATAATTGCCCATTTGAAACCTTTTTCTATTTAGATATAACTACACATCAAACACTCAATCATTTCTTAGTAAAATATAAAATAATAGACCATTTAACAAACGCTATAATTGTACAAAAAAACTTTAAATCTGCCTTTTGCTAGTTATATTTTTTAACATAAAAATTTGAACTAAGCGCTAATTTAAAAGAAAAAAGAGCTAATCTTAGCTCTTTTTTCTTTCTTATACTCGGATTAATTAAAGGTATCGCAACGATCAATATCACCTGATTTTAAGCCTGTGTTAAACCATTGCATACGCTGTTGACTCGTCCCATGCGTAAAACTGTCTGGTACAGCATAGCCACGTGCTTTTTTCTGTAAAAAGTCATCGCCAATTTTTTCAGCAGCATCCATTGCCTCTTCAATATCACCTTGTTCAAGGAACTGAGTCCGTTGATGTGTGCTATTTGCCCAAACACCTGCCAAACAGTCCGCTTGTAACTCTAAACGCACAGATAACTGGTTACCCTGAGCTTCACTTACACGTTGGCGTTGTTGTTGGACTTGTCCAGAAATACCCAATATATTTTGGATATGGTGCCCAACTTCATGTGCGATCACATAAGCTTGTGCAAAATCACCTGCTTCATCTCTTGCAGAAAGCTCTGTTTGATTCTGCTCACCAGAGATGCCCATCTGTTGACGCATATCTTTAAAGAACTGGGTATCAATATATACTTTTTGATCTGCTGGACAATAAAAAGGTCCCATCGCAGATTGTGCAGCACCACAGCCTGACTGAATAGCTCCACTAAACATCACCAATTTGGGTGAAACATATTGCACACCTTTCGCCTTTAAAATAGGCGTCCACGTGTCTTCTGTATCCGCCAAAATTGTTCCAACAAAATCGGATACTTCTTTTTGTTCAGGTGTAAGACTGGTGGGCGCAGCACCCTGAGTTGCACCTGATGACGTGACTTGTTTGGTAGCTTGATAAGCTTGTTGTGGATCTACACCGAAAAACTTCCAAGCAACAAATGCAACGATCAAACCGATGATACTAATACCACCTGCTTTAGCTCCCCCACCGCCACGGCGATCTTCTACATTGTCACTGACACGACGTCCTTTCCAACGCATAGTTCTGTCCTTTTTATTTTAAATTGCTTGTAGTTTACGATGTTTTATTCAATTATGCAGTGGTTGATTTACCACGAATTTTTTGAATAAGATTAACCACTAACAATACAATAAGTCCTGCCACAATACCAATCACCATATTGATTAAAGTCGGTGCAAGCGCTCCAATAATACTGCCCACAGTTGGGATATGCTCAATATGATCAACGGTTTCTTCAGTCCAGTGATGTAAAGATGAAACAGCATGGGTAATAATCCCGCCACCAACCAAGAACATTGCAATCGTTCCAACAATCGTCAATGTCTTCATCAACTTTGGTGCAAATGCCAATAATCCACGACCAATTGTTTGTTTTAAACTTGAAGCTTGTTGGGTTAAATACAAACCAAGATCATCAATTTTAACAATCATTGCGACAAAGCCATAAACGCCCACTGTCATGAAAATTGCGATCACAGATAAAACCATAACTTTCGTACCGAAAGTTGCGGCAGCGACAGTACCTAAAGAAATCACTACAATTTCAGCTGAAAGAATAAAATCTGTACGAATTGCTCCTTTGATTTTATCTTTTTCAAAAGTCGCTAAATCTGTTTCAATTTGCTCCAATTCTTCCTGCGCTGCTTCTTCAGTTTTGGCTTTTTTATGATGTAGGCTATGTAAAACTTTTTCCACACCTTCATAACACAGGAATAAACCACCGATCATTAGCAAAGGATTGATTAACCATGGTGCAACCACACTGATCAATAATGCCAAGGGAACAAGAATTAATTTATTGACAAAAGAGCCTTTGGCAACGCCCCATACCACTGGCAGTTCACGCTCAGATCGTACACCACTGACTTGTTGCGCATTGAGGGCTAAATCATCCCCCAAAACACCTGCTGTTTTCTTTGCCGCCATTTTACTCATGACTGCAACATCATCTAATACTGCCGCAATATCATCTAATAATATTAATAAACTACTCGCCATTATTTTATCCGAAGTTTTTAGTTATATAGAAACGGCTCACCTTTCAACAAAGTATTGCCAATAAATTTGATCCATTTTAAATTGAAAAATTATTTTTCTATAGATTTTTTTGTAGATTTTTAGCCTAATCTGATCGTGAATCATTACAAAACAAGTTCTATATCAATTTTCGCTGACATTAAAATTAATTATCTCGTACAATACTTCCCATTCATAAAACACGACTGTCTTAAACGAAGACTTTGGAAGCGATAATGACGAATCAAGATAATCGTCCTGTGATTTTGACAGGTGACCGTCCTACAGGACAACTACACTTGGGACATTTTGTAGGTTCTTTACGCTCACGAGTAGGCTTACAAGATTCTCATCATCAACATCTTCTACTCGCTGATGCACAGGCTTTAACAGATAATGCCGATAACTTTGAAAAAGTTCGTCGTAACATTATCGAAGTCGCAACTGATTATTTGGCTGTAGGTATTGACCCAACCAAAACAACGATTTGTGTTCAATCATGCTTACCCGCACTGAATGAACTGACTATGTTGTATTTAAACTTTGTGACTGTTTCACGTTTAGAACGTAATCCAACCATTAAAGCTGAAATTCAATTGCGTGGTTTTGAACGTGATATTCCTGCTGGCTTCCTCTGCTACCCTGTTGCTCAAGCAGCAGACATTACAGCATTTAAAGCAACTGTCGTTCCTGTCGGTGATGATCAAATTCCAATGATTGAACAAACCAACGAAATCGTTCGTCGTTTGAACCGTCAAATTGGGCACGATGTACTACCTGAATGTAAAGTCTTACTTTCAAATATGAGTCGCTTACCAGGTTTTGATGGTAAGGCAAAAATGTCGAAGTCTTTGGGTAATACCATCGTTCTAGATGCAACAGACAAAGACATCAAAAAAGCAGTGAATGCAATGTATACCGATCCAAACCATCTTCGTATTGAAGATCCGGGTCAAGTGGAAGGCAATATTGTATTTACCTACTTAGATGCTTTTGATCCAAACAAAGAAGAAGTTGAAGAACTGAAAGAACATTATCGTCGTGGTGGTTTAGGCGATGGTACGGTGAAAAAACGTCTTGAGGGTGTGCTAAAAGAATTGATTACACCAATTCGTGAACGTCGTATGGAACTTGCAAAAGATCCAGACTACATCATGGATATCTTGAAAACGGGTACTGATAAATGCCGTATCATTACTCAAGATACTTTAGATGAAATCAAAAATGGTTTGGGTGTGTTTCATTTTTAAGTGATACAGCAAATACAGTTTGAATGAATAGAAAGCCACTAAATTTAGTGGCTTTTTTATTTTTCACTCACATAACAATAGATACGCGAAAACGTCATCCGCAACGTGTTTGAGGCAGGACTAAATATAACAGGTAATGTTTCTGCGATACATTAATCAAAAGATGGTAGTAGACGAGTTTTGCGGTGAGAAGCGAAGCTTCGCAAGATGGTTTCCTTGCGCAGTTTCACTGCTCATTTTCCCGAAAGAAAAGTAGGTCGAGCCGAAGGCTAATTCCTTAATTAAAACCTTAGATGTAAAACTCCGCCGAGTAAGCTTTAAAATAGTTTAAAGAAGCGTCTTTATTTGAAATGCGTAACATCATTTACTAATAAAACCTTAAGCCATCATGAATTGAAAAATTTATGAGGGCAATAAAAAAGCCACTGAATTCAGTGGCTTTTTTTACATTAAATCAAATTAAGGGTTTGTTTTAATACGCATATGCGGGAATAAAATCACATCACGAATACTTGGTGCATTGGCAAACAGCATAACCAAACGGTCAATACCAATACCCTCACCAGCTGTAGGAGGTAAACCATATTCTAAAGCTTCAATAAAGTCCGCATCGAAATGCATCGCTTCATCATCACCCGCATCCTTTTCCGCAACTTGCGCTTGGAAACGTTCAGCTTGATCAATTGGATCATTTAACTCTGAGAAGCCATTTGCCAACTCACGACCACCAATGAAGAATTCAAAACGATCCGTAATGTGCGGATTATCATCATTACGACGTGCCAATGGAGAAGTTTCCGCTGGATATTCAGTAATGAATGTTGGTTGACGTAATTGAGTTTCAACCGTTTCTTCAAATACGATGGTTTGAAGTTTACCTAAACCAAAACCTGGTTTTACTTGCTCTTTCAATTCTTCACGAACGAAGTTTGCAAGAAACTCACGATCTGCAACATTTTCAGGGGTGAAGCTTGGGTTATGTTCAAGAATCGCATCAAACATTGAAATCTTCTTGAATGGGCCTTTGAAGCTATAGACTTCTTCACCATAAGGCACATCAGTTGAACCTAAGATATCGATTGCCAATTTTTCAAGCATACTTTCAGTCAAAGCCATTAAGTCTTTGTAGTCTGCATAAGCTTGGTAGAATTCGATCATGGTGAATTCTGGGTTATGACGTGTAGAAACACCTTCATTACGGAAGTTACGGTTAATTTCAAATACACGCTCAAAACCACCAACCACTAAACGTTTTAAATAAAGTTCAGGTGCAATACGTAAGAATAAAGGCATATCCAATGCATTGTGATGTGTTTCAAATGGACGCGCAGACGCACCACCTGGAATCACATGCATCATAGGGGTTTCAACTTCCATGAAACGTTCATTGATTAGGTAATTACGAATACCAGAAATCACTTTCGCACGAACTTCAAAAGTTTTACGTGTTTCTTCATTCACAATTAAGTCTAAATAACGTTTACGATACTTTACTTCTGTATCTGTTAAGCCATGGAATTTATCTGGAAGCGGACGAAGTGATTTGGTCAACAATTCAAAATGTTCAATATGCACATATAAATCGCCTTTACCTGAACGACCGATATAGCCTGAAACAGCGATAATGTCACCCAAGTCTAAACTTTTTACAGTTTCTAAAACTTCAGGAGCAAGCTCTTTACGTGGTACATAAAGTTGAATACGACCAGTCATGTCTTGAATCACGATGAATGAACCACGGTTCAACATCACACGACCCGCTACAGAAACATGAACTTGCTCACCAGCTTCAATTTCTTCTTTTGATTTTTCAGCGAATTGATCTTGCAAATCTTGCGCATAATGTTCACGTTTGAATGCGTTTGGCCATGGGCTAACACCAGTTTCCTTGGCGTGATCTTGGATTTGCTTTAACTTGGCATGACGCTGTGCAATTAAATCGTTTTCGGAAATGTGTTGTTCAGAAGTCGATTGAGCGTTATGTTGCGTCATCTCTGCCTCGATTATATTAAAAAACGGAAGTTGCATAGCATAGCAGATTTACAACATAATGCGTATGAATATAACTCAACGAAGCATTTAAAAATTAAAAAATATGAATAAATACTGGCATGGATTCGCCCGAAGTATGATTATTCTTGGTGTTTTATTCTGTTCAACAGTGGTGACTGCGGAACAGATCATCGTCATGAGTAATACGCGCAAAGATCTTCCAATGAAGATCGAAACAACGAATATCTCTAACCAGGGGTATGTTTGGCAATTTGAAATCATTCTAAATCAAAATACCCGCCAAGTACAAGCCAAACTCTTAAATCCAAATCCCAACAAAAGTATGCTCAATACGAGAGCATTGGAAATTGCTAAAAAAATTACCTTAGATCAGTTACCGCAGGTCAATAATGATTTTCAAAATAGAGTGCTTAACTCAGATGAAAATACCATTGCCAGAACGCAATACTATTATGGGAAATACACTTTATTTATTAAATTCCCTGAATCCGTGCAGTATGCGGTAAAACCTAATTTTTCACATTTACAAAGTGCACTTGAACCCTTCTGTAATCGCCAACAAGACAACAAACTGAGATTTGATGAGCAAGGTGATATTCAAATCAATGCCAAACTGTTTGTAAATACTCAAGGTCAAATTCAAAATATTCAATATATTCCAGTGATTGCACCTAAAATTAGCAATATCCTCGAACCTTTAGTTAAAAAAATTCGTTTTTACCCACGCAATGAATATGGAATTCTAAAGTCATTTTCCATCGAACAACCACTGATCATTCAATGCCATTGAATAAAATATTCATAAGTCTAATTTTGACGCTTTTTTCTGATCAAACTTAAAACAATGATTAAAATTTTATTTTAAAATCAATATAATAAATAATTTTCAATAAAATAAATAATATTTACTTCAGCACACCTTAGACCAATAGCTAAGTTATAAAAACAGCAGAGCTGATTACACTACAAGAATACAAATTTAGTGGAAATGGAACGTTTTATATTTCCTTAACACTATTTCTATCTTTGTGAATAAAGACAGTATGAATGCGATAACAATGAACAGTGAAAATACTAAAATTCTATTTCTACATGGACTTGATTCTTCAAAAGAATCAACAAAGTTTCATGCCATTCAGTCTGGAAAAAAATACTGTATCGAGATCGACTACCGTAATTTAAATTATAAAACTGTCGAAAATCTCTATCACGATATTATCGAAAAAATTAAGCCTGATTTATTGATCGGACATAGTTTAGGTGCGTATTGGGCATTAAAAATGTCGCAAAGTCACCACATCCCAACCATTATTGCCAATCCAAGTCTGAGCCCTGACTTTCGCACAGATTACCCTGCGATTAATGAACATGATTTAGAGCATGATATTCCGCAGATCGCATATATTGAACTGGGTGATGAGGTACTCAACATGTACCGAGTTGCTGAACAACTTGAACCTTATATGCAAGTAGAAACCGTTGAAGGCGGGCACCATCGCCTTGCTCAGCCTGAAAACCTCAATCGCTTGATTGAGTATATGCAACATACGTTTATTGATTAATTTTTATTAGATCTCTTGCTTAAGTTGGAAAATGTTCAAATTTTAGAGTCAAAACATATCAAAAAGAATATTGGGAGTTCCTTCTCCCTTTGGGAGAAGGCTAGGATGAGGGTGTTAAAGTAGAAAACCTCTCCCTTGCGCAGTAGTACTGCTCATCTCCTGAAAGGAGAGGGAACATTCAATATTGATTCAAATCTTGCCGAAATTAACTTTCGCAAGAGGTCTATTGATTATAATAATTTTAAATCATCAAGACTGAAATGCAGCGCATAAAAAAGCCTTGTATCAACAAGGCTTTTCGTATCAAAAAACAATTAAGCAACCGCTTCTTCAACAGGTTTAGACGCTTCATCTAACACAGACCAAACTGTCATACCCAAATCTTTATGCAAATCTGGAAGATCAAGGAAAATACTTGCACCTAGCACAGTATGTTCGCATTTACTCATCAACTGTTTAACCGCTTTCAATGTACCACCAGTTGCCAATACATCATCCACAATAATCACTTTTTGTGGTTCGATGTCAGCAGACATTTCCAAACGATCTAAACCATATTCTAAGCTATAACCCACACCAATCACTGGAGGTGGTAACTTACCTGCTTTACGAACGAGCAATAAACTTTTGCCAGTACGTTGCGCCAACAAACTTGCCAATACAAAACCACGCGCTTCTACAGCAACAAAACTATCTACTTCCGCCAATTGCTCGGTTGGAATACTTGCAATGAGTGCATCAGTCAATTCAACCAAATTGTTCATAAACAATGGAGTTAAATCATAAAAACAAATACCTGGTTTTGGAAAATCTTGGACAGTACGGATACTTGACCACAAAACAGTAGACATGTTCATAATAAGGGAGAGCTGTAAAGGAAAAGGAATACGTGAATTTTACTACTTTTTAACCAAAAAAGACAGTTTGACTCAGACACTTAAATATTTCATAAATGTAAGTTATTGATATTATTGATGCCATTTTTATACAAAATAATGGGTATAGAAAATAGCCATTATATTTTAAGCTTTTAAGCACATGTTTTCTGCTAGACCTTAGTCGAAACACCATGATTTAGCATATATTTTAAACAAATATAAAATTTAAAACAAAAACTCTAAACCCGTACTATTTGAATTGTTAGACAATTTATCAAAAAATTAGCTTAATCAACAGCGCTTTTGGCCTTTACTGCCATACAGCTTTTAAATAAGTCATATAAACTGCGATATTACTTTACATTAGGTATAGAACTGCGTAAAAATTTAAGCAAATATGTACCTTTTTTGCATATTCATTGAGTCAGAGCAGTAGATGGAATTTTACTGACAGAGTATAAAAAATCGCCTGTCAGAAATTGGAGAATCAGATGAAGAAGTATCAATGCATCGTTTGTGGTTGGATTTATGACGAAGCAGAAGGTTGGCCACAAGATGGCATCGTAGCAGGTACCAAATGGGAAGACATCCCAGATGACTGGACTTGCCCAGACTGCGGTGTTTCTAAAGCAGACTTTGAAATGGTAGAGATCTAACAGATTACGTAAAGACCATGTTTACATGGTCTTTTTTATGTGTATTTCTACAATAATAATCAATTAATATTCACTCTTATTTAAATGTGTATGGAGAAAGATATGCAACCAATCGTCATCATCGGTTCTGGCATGGCGGGTTATACCCTTGCAAGAGAATTTCGTAAATTAGATACTGAACAAGAATTGGTAATGATTTGCGCAGACGATGCGGTGAATTATGCAAAACCGACACTTTCAAATGCCCTTGTTGGTAAAAAAGCACCCGAGCAAATTGGCTTAGGTGATGCTGAAAAAATGAGTACGCAACTCAATATGCGTATTGAAAAAGAAACTTGGGTGAAAAATATTGATGCAGCAAAACATGAACTCAGCATCGAAAAAGATGGACTAGTTTCAACCCAAGCCTATTCGAAATTGATCCTTGCTGTAGGCGCAAATCCAATTCATCTTGCAATCGCAGGTGATGGAAGCGATGACATTCATGTGGTTAACTCATTAATCGACTACCGCGCTTTCCGTGAAACGCTAGAAAACTGTAGTACCGGTGAGTGTGGCAATAAACGAGTTGTGATCTTGGGCGCAGGCTTAATTGGTTGTGAATTTGCCAATGACTTACAAAATACAGGGCATCAAGTCACCGTGATTGATCTCGCACCACAACCACTCGGTCGTTTATTGCCAAGTCATGTAGCACAAGCATTTAAACAAAATCTTGAAGAATCAGGCATTAAATTTGTACTCGGTACGACTGTTGAAAAAGTATCTAAAGCAGCTCAAGGCTACATCGTATCATTGGCAAGTGGTCAATCATTACCCGCGGATGTCGTACTTTCAGCAGTCGGTTTACAGCCCAATATTGCTTTAGCAAAAGAAGCCGAAATTAATACCAGCCGTGGTGTAATTACCAATACTTTACTCGAAACCAATCAAGCAGATGTATTTGCCATTGGTGACTGTGCTGAAGTCAATGGAACGCTTCTTCCATTTGTCATGCCGATCATGCAACAAGCGCGTGCTTTGGCGAAAACACTCAGTGGGCAGTCGACAAATGTACACTACCCTGCGATGCCTGTTGCCGTAAAAACGCCAGCTGCACCATTAACAGTTCTCCCTGCTCCAATTGATGTTGAAGTAACTTGGGAAAATGAAGAATTTGATGACGGTATGTTGTCTAAAGCAACCGATGCTGAAGGTACCTTACGCGGTTTTGTGCTTTTAGGTGCAACTGCAGGCAAACAACGTCTAACATTAACTAAACTTGTTCCAGACTTGATTCCTGCAGCAGTTTAAGGTTTAAATAGCGAGGATATTTTTTAATCAAGAAATTTATCTACTAAAAAATATCCTCGCTTAGGAAAATAAAAATGAATAGCGCACTTCAATTTCAAGTTTCACCGTATGCTTCTTTTATGAAAGAAACCAAAGTCGATTTAGGCAATGGTATCCAACTCCATATTGAAACAGGTGGTAATCCTGAACATCCGACGATTTTATTGATCATGGGTTTGGGTGCGCAAATGTTGTTTTGGCCTGATTTTTTCTGTAAATCTCTAATTGATCAAGGCTTTCATGTAATTCGCTTTGATAATCGTGATATTGGCTTATCTTCTAAAATTCGCCACAAAGGGCCACGTTTAAATTCTTACAAACTGATGAGCCGTTTTGCACTCGGTTTACCCAATGATGGTGCGCCATATAACCTTTTCGATATGGCAGATGATGTTGCGCACTTGATTGATCGTCTAGGTTTAAGCAAAGTTAGCATTTTAGGTGCTTCAATGGGTGGCATGATTTCGCAAATTGTCGCGGCTAAATATCCAGAAAAAATTGAAAAAGTCGGTTTGTTATTTACCAGTAATAACCAACCTTTGCTTCCGCCACCATTTCCAAAGCAACTCTTTAGTCTAATAGGCAAACCACCTTCACGAGATGAAGATGGGATCGTGAGCCACTCACTCAAGATATTTCAAACAATTGGTTCACCTGGCTACATCAATCAAGTTGATGCAATTCAGACAGCAAGAAAATTATATCGTCGTAGTTATCATCCAGCGGGTGTACTTCAACAGTTTTTAGCAATATTATGTACAGGTTCCTTACTAAAATTGGATAAACAGATTAACAAGCCAACTTTAGTGCTTCACGGCTCTAAAGATCGCTTATTACCTCCAAGTCACGGTAAGGCTGTTGCAAGAGCAATTAAAGACGCAAAATTTGAATTAATTGAAGGAATGGGGCATGATATTCCACCGCATTTTGTTCCTCAAATTAGCGGCTTGTTTGCACATCACTTTAAATCATAAGCATTAGGACACTATGGCTGCATTACCATCCCTACGACAGCTGTCATACTTAGTGACATTGTCTGAGACGTTGCACTTTACTGAAGCAGCGCGCCGTTCGTTCGTCACTCAGTCCACTTTATCTGGTGGTATTATGGAGTTAGAACGTTTATTGGGTGGCGTACTCGTAGAACGTGATCGCCAAAACGTACGTTTAACTCCACTTGGTGAGCAAGTTGTTGCCCGAGCTCGTGTTCTCCTCGCCGATGCACAAGACTTAATGCGTTTAAGTCGTGAAATGAGTGAACCTTTAACGGGTGATTTGCATTTAGGGATTATCCCGACGATTGCACCATTTATTTTGTCGCAACTTTTAGAAGAAGTGCATAAGCAACTTCCAAAGATTCAATTGCATTTGCATGAAGCACAAAGTGAAAAGATTGTCGAAAAACTTGAGCACGGTAATCTTGATGTAATCATGTTGGCTTTGCCATTCGACACGCGTGGTTTAAAAGTTGCTGAAATTGCCAAAGAAGACCTTTTCTTGGTCTGCAACAGAGCAGATCAGAATGCGATCAATGCACGTAGCTTAGATGATCTAGATCTTTCCCATTTAATGTTATTGGAAGAAGGTCATTGCTTACGTGATCATACTCTAAGCGTTTGCCCAATCGGTGAACGTAAAAATGATCACCGTTTAAAAGCAAGTTCTTTACCTACACTGGTGGAAATGGTCAGCTCAAATTTAGGCTATACCCTACTTCCTGAAATTGCGATTCATGCGCACATGTTAAAGAACAATGATCAGATTGTGGTTAAACCAATTGAGAATGCTCCATCACGTACGCTAGCTTTGGTGACACGTAAAAGTACACCATTACAAAGTGAATTTGATGTCTTGGTACAAATTCTACAAAAAATTATGGCGAATTTGCACTAATCAATATGCATAAAACAAAAGGAGCCAAATTTGGCTCCTTTTGTTTTTTCTAAATCATGCGCTGTTTTGTTAATACACAAATAAAAAAGCATAACTCATTTTATAAAGCCCCCCTCATCTAGAGGGAGCTTTAACAAATGCACTTGATTTGATCTATAGCAACCTACGCTGAGAAATGCTCAACCAGCGTTTGTTGCGCATTATAGGGTGTTTCACCATCTTTCAGTTGAGCGCGCAACCACGTACCATCACCTTGGAGTAACCATGCTTGCGTATTATCTTTGAGATAATTCACTAAACCTTGTTGATAGATACGCTTCTTCAACGCAGGATCTTCTATCGGGAAGCAGACCTCTACACGATTGAATAAGTTACGATCCATCCAATCCGCACTTGAACAATAAATTCGCGCATTACCATTATTTCCAAAATAATAAACACGGGTATGTTCAAGGAAACGCCCTACAATCGAACGGACACGAATATTTTCAGAGAGGTTCGGCAAGCCTGGACGCAAGCAACAAATTGAACGAATCAGTAAATCAATTTGTACACCTGCTTGCGATGCTTCATATAACTTATTGATCAACTGCACTTCTGTTAATGCATTCACTTTGACAATAATTTGTGCAGGTTTACCTGCTTTAGCATTGGCAATTTCTTCATCAATAAACGCAACCAATTGCGCATGCAAAGTGAACGGTGCATGTAGAAGCTTTTTCAACTTCGGCATTTTCCCCATACCCGTAAGTTCTTGGAAAATACGATGTACATCTTCACACAACTCTTTGTCAGTGGTCATCAAACCGTAGTCAGTATAGATTCGTGCATTGGTTGCATGATAGTTACCTGTACCTAAATGGACATAGCGAACCAATTTATTATTCTCGCGGCGTACCACAAGGATCATTTTTGCATGGGTTTTATATCCCACGATCCCGTAAACAACGACTGCACCCGCTTCTTGCAAAACATTAGCCACTGCAATATTTGACTCTTCATCAAAACGCGCACGTAGCTCAATCACTGCGGTAACTTCTTTACCATTGCGCGCTGCTTCTGCAAGCACCTGAACAATCTCAGAGTCTGCGCCACTACGGTATAACGTTTGTTTAATCGCTAAGACTTGCGGATCACGAGCCGCCTCACGTAGTAGGTTAATGACTGGTGCAAAAGATTCAAACGGATGGTGTAGTAGAATGTCTTGCTTCTGCATAGCTGAAAAAATATTTTCAGACTTTTTCAAAACTTTTGGAATTGCAGGTACATGCGAGTCATAACGCATATGAGGACGTTTGAAGTTAGAGACCAAACGCGCCAAATTCACTGGACCATCAACCTTATAAAGTTGAGTTTCTTCTAAATCGAATTCATCCAATAAATAATCATAAATATGTTCAGGACAATTCTGCGTTACTTCCAAACGCACAGCACGACCAAAACGACGTGAACTTAATTCGCCTTTAAGTGCCTTGGCTAAGTCTTCAACATCTTCATTTAAAGCCAAATCAGCATTACGTGTCACACGGAACTGATAACAACCTGTCGCTGTCATTCCAGGGAACAAGTCAGAAACATGTTCGTGAATAATCGCTGAAAGCATCACAAAATGCTCTTTACCACCTGTCAATTCATCAGGCAAACGAACCACACGTGGTAGTGAACGAGGTGCGGGAACAACCGCTAAATCAATCTGACGACCAAAGGCATCTTTACCTTCTAAGGTTACAATGAAATTTAAGCTTTTATTCACCAAACGCGGGAACGGATGCGCAGGATCTAGACTAATCGGGGTTAAAACAGGAGCAACTTGCTCTTGAAAATATTTTTTAATCCACACTGATTGCGCAGGGGTTAATTCACCACGACGCAGGAAGCAAATATCTTCTTCACGAAGCTTTGGAAAAATTTCATCATTGAGAATACGATACTGACGCTCAATCGCTTCATGTGCAGTTTTTGAAATTTGATCCAAGACTTGTTTTGGCGTTAAACCATCTGGAGAACGACTTTCATTACCGAGCGTTAATTGCTCCATCATTCCAGCAACGCGAATTTCAAAAAACTCATCCATATTGCGAGAGAAAATCAATAGGAAATTCATACGCTCAAGCAAAGGATGGATTGGATCTACAGCTTGTTCTAATACGCGTAAATGAAAATCCAAAATCGACAGTTCACGATTGATATATCGTTCATTATAAGAATATTCTGTAGGTGTTGTCGTCGTCACTGCGGTGTTCATGCAATCAACCTGCATCAAAAAAATGTCATAATTCTAGTATGCTTCAATTTTGTGACAATTTCATAAAAATAACTTTTATTCCTAAAAAAAGCACAAAAAAATGTGCTTTGATCTACTTTTTACAAAACTATTTTAAAAACATCATTTTGCGCTTTAATTTCAATCTGGAATCCGCGTATAACGCATATATTTTAAAACCATGCGCTTACGATAAAGTAATTTTGAATCATTGTGATGATCTTGATAATACTTTGGATTTGGCAATAACACTGCTAAAAATGCAGCTTGTTCCCGAGTTAATGACTTTGAACTTTTCCCGAAATAATGTTGCGCCGCTGCTTCCACACCATAAATATGATCACCAAACTCAACAGAGTTCATATAGACCTCGAGAATACGGCGTTTCGTCCACATCCGCTCCATCATTGCTGTGGCAATGGTTTCCTGCCCTTTACGCAGATATGAACGGCGATTATAGAAAAATAAGTTTTTCGACAATTGTTGCGAAATCGTTGAACCACCTGCAACCACTTTGTCTTTTTTCAGATTCTTCTGCAACGCATTTTCAATCCCGTCCCAATCAAAACCATGATGGTCAATGAATCGCGCATCTTCTGCTGCAACGATTGCATGCTTAAAATTATCACTGATCTGATCATAATCACGCCATTCATGCTGAATTGGCTTAAAGTCCGAGAAGTAAGTCCAACGCATAAATATCGTGGTTTCAACATCATGCGTACGCCAATAGACTAGACTTGAAAAAATCCACAACTGAATAATCACCAAAATACTGACAATGATTAACAAAGCACGAACAATAAAAGCTTTCATGTCAGCCATTTACTCCGAAAAATCTGATGTTTCATGTTAAGCTGAATAAATCTATAAAAAAGCTAAGCAATAGCATGTCAAATTCACAAGATTATTCAACATCTAGCCCAATTAAAAACCTGGGAAAAATAACCCTCTTACTGATTATTATCAATGTCGGATTATTTGCCATCCAAGTGCTTTCAGGGGTTAATATTACTGATCCTACAACATTGGATGCACTGCGTTGGGGTGCTGATTATGCACCTTTAACTTTCCTAGAGGAACCATATCGTTTATTTAGCAGCATGTTTTTTCACTTCGGCATTCTGCATTTAATGATGAATATGTGGGCACTTTATATCTTTGGTGATGTTGCAGAAAAAACCTTTGGACGCTTTTACTTTTTGGGGCTTTATTTGCTTGCTGGGTTAATGGGTAGCTTACTCAGTGGTTATCTCGACATTCGTAACAGCTATGAGCTTCTACAGAGTTTTGACCAAAAACTGATTCCTCACGTATCTGCGGGTGCATCGGGTGCAGTAATGGGACTTGGGGGTGCATTGACCCTACTCTCACTCTTTCCACCAACACCGCATCAACGATTTATTCTCGATAAACGCTCATTACTCACAGTCTTGGCAATCAACTTAGCATTTGGATTTTTCACTTCTGGAATTAACAATGCCGCACATATTGGTGGCATGATCATGGGCGCAGTTTTAGCACTACTGTGGTATCTCAACCAAAGAGCCAAAGCCAATCATGTGGTCAATATCATCATATTAATCATCGGTGTGATCGCCACTTATGGTGCATATTTATATTGCCAACATCTCATTCAACCGATTAGCCCACTATGGCAAGAAGCTGTAGCACAAATGCGGAATCAATTTAGTTTCTAGTCTAATTTTGAATGGTCGTTATCCACTTATTAGAAATACCATTGAAACTTTTAGAGCCGAATAGCATAGTTATGCTGCTAAAATAACACCGTATGTACGCCTAAAAGTTTCAATCACTCAGTTTAATGGCCCATTCTCTTATTCAATATGTAATTCAACAGTGAGCACTATCTAACACCCAAGAGAATGACCATGTTTTTAAAGCTCCAGTAAAATTAAAATCCAAATGACTTTTACACAGATGCTATTACAAATATATCCCCGTCTAGAAAATCACAAAAAAACCTACTTAATAATATGATATTATTAAGATTTAATAAAACAATATAAACATGGTAAATCTATACTAATCAATGAAAATTGATTCATCAAAAAAACTGCACTAATATCACCTCGTGTATTTTTTAAACACTTATAAAACTTAATGCACATCTCAGCATATTAATAATATAAATAGGTATTTCATATGAATAATTTACTCACCCTAAACGACATGCTTACCCCGAAAATCGTGACTGTACTTTACTGGTTAGGCTTAATCGGTGTAGTGATTGCAGCTTTATCCACTTTATTTGGCTTTGGTTACGGTGCATACGCTGGCTTTTTTAGTCGCCTAATCAGCGCTGTACTTATTTTAGTTTTTGGTGGTTTAGCAGTCCGTGTTTATTCTGAACTTTTAATTGTTATTTTCAGAATCCATGAAAATTTGAAAAAAATTGCAGACCGCCAACCGTGATGACTAAGTTAAGTTCTGTTCAAGATTGATCTAGTTTTATGGTGTATATAGCTAATATTTACAAGAGCGCTTCAATCAATCAAGAACAAAAAAAGCATGTGACCTAAAGTCGCATGCTTTTTTTAATCTGATTTACAATCGATCTAATACATAAGCTACCGATTACAACAGTGCAAGATATTTCTTACGCAGTTGTATAGATACTTGAGCCACGACTGTAGCGGCACAAGATGTATCCTTAAGCAGGCGTATGATACATGAGATAGATTTCGTTCAAATTCTCAGGAATTTCTTCCGCGATTTCGTCCATCAACTGACCATTACGACGGAAAGATTCCATTTGTGGATCTTCATCATCAATACCACTGAATACCATCATAGGCAAAGTCAAATCAACGATTTGCTCTTCAAATTCAGGCGCAAACCAAGCTTCTTCATTTAAGAACATCGCATCAACAAAACCAACGCTCCAGTCACCTAAGCTCGATTCTACTTCTGCTTCTTCAATTTCAAAAGGAAACTCAATCCCTTCTTCATTGGCCAAGTTTTGGCGAAGCGCTTCTAACCAAGCTTTTACTTGAGCAATAATTTCAGCTGGGACTTTCTTTTGATTGTTGTCAAACAGCTCTTCAAGCCATTTATCAAAATGAGGACCCACAGCAATTGCACATAAAAAACCATGTGTCGCTGCAAAATCTAGACCAAACTCATTTTGGTCACCATCTAGATAATCGCTCAGTAGGTCTAAATCTAAAGCACTCATTTTGTTTCCACTATCTCTATATCAGGTTGAAGCATAGCATTTTCACATACTATGCCTAAAGCATTTTTAATCTTCGTCGTCGAAATCATCGTCATCGTCGATGTCATAATCAAAGTCTTTTAAGTCTTTTTCTAAACGACGTTGTGCAAGTAAATCATCGATCAAACGTCGCTTTTCTAAAGATTCTTTGGCGCTAATTTTGCTTGATGACTCATCGAAACTCACATCATCATCACCGTAGTTATCATCTAGTTCAAAATCTGTCGAAGACACTAAAACTACCTCATAATGAAAAAAATTGAATGGGTCTAGGCGCTATTTATCTGTCTTATAAAAACTTGTCAAGTTTTATTTGTATTTTTAACATATAAAGTTGAAATTAGGCTTTTTTATTCCCCACTTTTATGCCATGATATAATCCACCTTACGTTTTACTGTTTGATGACATTTTAAAGTCATTTTGAATAGCTAATCGTATGGAATGATCTTGAAAATAACAATTTCACCTCCATTTATTTCATTGAATTTACATACTCAACATTTTATCGGAACAGTTCTTAGCTGATGATTCTGATGGATTGAGTGCGCTATTCATAAAGATATTTCAATAGATTGTGCATGAGTTGCATAGTTTGACTGCCACAGATTCAACCAAAAGAGAGTAAAGATGAGCGAAATGAATTCCCCTACTTCGCAAGTAGCGGCTCTTATTAGCCGAGGCAAAGAACAAGGTTACTTAACTTACGCTGAGGTTAACGATCATCTTCCAGACTCAATCACTGAAAGCGAACAGATTGAAGACATTATTCAAATGCTTCAAGACGTGGGTATTCCTGTACATGAGCGCGCGCCAGAAACTGATGACACCATGTTTGAAGGAAATAATGAAGGTGGTGATGAAGTTGCAGAAGAAGAAGCTGCTGCCGTACTTGCCTCTGTAGAAAATGAACCTGGTCGTACCACTGACCCTGTCCGTATGTATATGCGTGAAATGGGTACAGTTGAGCTTTTGACACGTGAAGGCGAAATTAGCATCGCAAAACGTATCGAAGAAGGGATCCGTGACGTTCTACATTCAATTGCGTACTGGCCAAATGCGGTAGAAGTTGTTTTACAAGAATATAAAGATTACGAAACAGGCGAACGCCGTCTTGCTGATATTTTATCAGGTTATCTTGACCCTGAAACTGATGAGGAAATCCCTGAAGTTTTAGAAGAAGAATCTGAAGAGATTGATGAGGAAGAAGCGTCTTCAAATAAGCCGACCAAAGATGTGAAGTTGGATGATGATGACGAAGAAGAAGAGTCAGGCGATAGCGATGACGATTCTGAAGGTGAATCTGGTCCAGACCCTGAAATTGCCAAAATGCGTTTTGAAGAATTAGAAACAGTTTGGAATACTGCAAAATCAACAATTGCTCAACATGGTCGCAATAGTGCGCAAGGTGTTGAAGCAATGGAAGCGCTTGCAACTGTATTCATGATGTTCAAATTCACACCACGCTTATTTGATATTATTTCAGAAATGATTCGTGGTACACATGAGCAAATCCGTACTTCTGAACGTGAAGTGATGCGTTATGCCGTGCGTCGTGGTCGTATGGATCGTACGCAATTCCGTACATCATTCCCAGGTCAAGAATCTAATCCTGCTTGGTTAGATGAACAAATTGCAAAAGCACCGGCTGAGCAAAAAGGTTATTTAGAAAAAGTTCGTCCTGACGTATTGGCATTCCAACAAAAGATTGCGGATATTGAAAAAGATCTTGATCTAAACGTTAAAGAAATTAAAGACATTTCTAAACGTATGGCGATTGGTGAAGCCAAAGCACGTCGTGCGAAAAAAGAAATGGTTGAAGCCAACTTACGTTTAGTAATTTCGATTGCGAAAAAATACACCAACCGTGGTCTACAATTCCTTGATTTGATTCAGGAAGGTAACATCGGTTTGATGAAAGCCGTAGATAAGTTTGAGTACCGTCGTGGTTATAAATTCTCAACTTATGCAACTTGGTGGATTCGTCAGGCGATTACCCGTTCGATTGCAGATCAGGCGCGTACTATTCGTATTCCAGTACACATGATCGAAACCATTAACAAGATCAACCGTGTATCTCGTCAATTACTTCAAGAAATGGGTCGTGAACCTACACCTGAAGAATTGGGCGAACGTCTAGAAATGGACGAAGTCAAAGTTCGTAAAGTGCTTAAAATCGCCAAAGAACCGATTTCGATGGAAACGCCAATTGGTGATGATGAAGATTCGCACTTGGGTGACTTCATTGAAGACAGCAACATCACATCACCTGTCGATGCTGCAACTTCAGAAGGCTTAAAAGAAGCGACTCGTGAAGTTCTTGAAAACTTGACTGAACGTGAAGCAAAAGTATTGAAAATGCGTTTTGGTATCGACATGCCAACCGACCATACTTTAGAAGAAGTGGGTAAACAGTTTGACGTAACACGTGAGCGTATCCGTCAGATTGAGGCGAAAGCATTGCGTAAATTACGTCATCCTTCTCGCTCTGAACACTTACGTTCATTCTTGGAAAATGATTAATTTTTAAACTTAAATAATCAATCTGCGAATACTTTGGGGACTTGAAAACTTATCGAGTAACCCCATTAAGTATTTAAGAGAAACACAATGCCTGCACTCTTGCAGGCATTGTTAATAGATTAGAGGTGAAACATGTTAGACCGCACTCCATCTCGTGAACTCCGTGAAGATCTTTGGGTTTTTCCAATGGATTATCCAATTAAACTGATTGGTAATGCGGGTGAAGAATTGCGTGGTGCTGTGATTGAGATTTTGGTAAAACATTTTCCAGAATTCGATGAAGCATCATTGGCTGTACAACCTTCACGTACAGGCAAATACCATTCGATTACAGCTCAGTTACGCTTTGAAGAACTAGAACAAGTTCATGCGCTTTACGCTGATCTTGCTGCTTGCGAACATATTCGTACAGCACTGTAATTTGAAATGATAAAAAGACACGTCGCTATGGCGTGTTTTTTTATGTTTAAATTCTCTGATAAGAAAAACATTGCAAAATATAAAGTTATTTTATGAATGATAATTTCTTTACATAATCATTGCGCTGCCCCATTCGCATAAAACTTCTTTATAATGAATTTTATTTACATCTATTTTAAGGACACCAATCCGTGAACGATGCTGTTCTAAAACCCCATCTGATCATCCGCGAATACCAAGAATTAACTCCTTATGCTGATCGCTTTCAGGAAATGAAAAGTTTTACGGAACAGCGTGATGAAAACTCTCCTGATCAACTTTGGATTTTGCAACATCATGATGTATTAACCCAGGGGCAAGCTGGAAAACCTGAACATATCCTGATGCATACCGATATTCCTGTGGTACAGTCAGATCGTGGTGGGCAAGTCACTTGGCATGGGCCTGGGCAAATGGTGATTTATTTCATGTTCGATTTGAATCGTTTAAAATGGAATGTCCGCAGCTTGGTCACTTATGCAGAAAATTTGATGATTGATCTGCTGAAAAAATACAACATTCAAGCCTATGCAAAACCCGATGCGCCTGGGGTCTATGTCAATGAACGAAAAATTGGCTCATTGGGATTTAAAATCCGCAAAGGTCGCAGTTATCACGGTTTGGCACTGAATATTGACTGTAACCTAGATGGTTTTCATACCATCAACCCATGTGGCTATGCGGGTTTGGAAATGGTGCGGATTTGTGATTTAATGGAAAATTATCCAAAATTCAATCAATTGGCAGATGATGTCAGCACATATTTTAAAGAAAGTGGTTTTTTTAATGACGTAGAAGTCATTTCACAATAAAGCACTTCCCTTTTGCACAAAAACAAATTAGAGTAAATACTCTAAATTATAAATATTAACTCAAATGAAGGGATAAGCGAGTGATTTCAAGTAAATCTGTAAAACCCGGTTTAGAACAAGCCTATGTCAAACTCATGATGGACGTGATTGGCAGAGGCTTGGTCATGGCGAGCCAAGTTGATGATGAAATTAGACATGAAGTATCTAAATTCCCTGTCGGCTTTGTACTTTCAATGAAAGTTTTTCCAAATGGAGCATCTTTTGTTGCCAAAGTGAATGAAAAACATCAGTTGGAACTGGTGACTTCTTTGCAAGGCAAACCTGATCTCACCATTACGTTTAAACATATACACCATGCATTTTTAGTGTTTTCATTTCAGGAAAGCACCTCACAAGCTTTTGCCAATGACCGTATGATCGCTGATGGAGATTTATCCAATGCGATTCGTTTGGTCCGTTGCTTAAATAAAATGGAAGCATTAATTTTACCCAAAATGGTTGCAGAACTTGCAGTTAAAGAATATCCAACTGAACTCAGCCTAAAAGAAAAATTATCAGGTGCAGCGAATATTTATCTCAAAGTTGCCCAATCATATTTAAAAAGGAGTGCATAACGCATGGCTGCTAAACCGTATTACGAATTTTTTTGTCCTGTAAAAGTCATTGCTGGTCATGCTGCACTTGAACATATTCCTTATGAATTATCATCACTGGGTGCAAAACGCCCGATGATCATTACTGACAAAGGTGTACGTGCCAACAACCTACTTGCACCGATTGAAGCAGCATTTACCTCGACAGATGTTGAAATCAGTTTTATTTTTGATGATGTTCCGCCTGATTCAAGTTTAGAAACCGTACGTGCTGTTGCACAAGCTTATCGTACCAACAACTGTGATGCGATCATCGCTGTAGGTGGCGGTTCAGTGATTGACACATCTAAAGCAGCCAATATTTTGGTGACTGAAGGTGGTGATGACCTGACAAAGTATTCAGGCGCGCACAATCTACCACGCCCACTGAAACCTTTTTTTGTGATTCCAACCACATCAGGAACAGGCTCTGAAGTGACCATGGTTGCTGTGGTTTCGGATAATCAGAAAAATGTCAAAATGCCTTTTGCATCGAATTATCTCATGCCAAATGCAGCCATTTTAGATCCACGCATGACACAAACCTTGCCACCGCATCTCACAGCGATGACAGCAATGGATGCAATGACCCATGCAGTTGAAGCTTATACGTGTATGGCGGCGAATCCTATTTCAGATGCTTATGCAACTGCTGCAATTAAAAAAGTCAGCGCAAGCTTATTTAATGTTTTAGACAATCCAACCGATGCCGATGGTCGTTTAGAACTGGCTCAAGCTTCAACAATGGCAGGCATTGCATTCTCCAATGCAATGGTCGGTTTGGTACATTCACTGGGGCATGCACTTGGTGCAGTTGCACACTTGCCACATGGTTTATGTATGAACCTATTCTTGCCGTATGTGTTGGAATTCAATAAAGAAGTCAATGGTCATAAAATCGCTGATTTATTATTACCACTTGCAGGTGCGGATATTTATGCGCAAACCCCTGCCAATCAACGTGCAGACAAAGCGATTGCCTATATCAATACCATGCGTGACCGTATTTATGCTTTAACCAAATTACCACGTACTTTGAGCGAAACAGGTAAAATCACTAAAGAACAATTGGATGAGGTTGCAGACAAAGCTCTAAATGATGGTTCGATTATCTATAATCCGAAAGAAGCTACATTTAAAGACCTTAAATCTATTTTAGAAAAAGCTTGGTAATTGTTGAAAAATAAGCCAATATAAGCTGTAAATAAGCCTGATGTTTTCGAACATTGGGCTTTTCATTTATAGAAGAAAATTTCTGCGCTTTTTTTATACCAAGTGGCATATTTTCTGCTAAAAAAAAGCGTAAAGTTACTGACAAAAGTTTGCATTTGGAGTAGATTGGCGCACTTTTGTTTTATTCTTAGGGAGGATCGTTCGTCTCAAACGATCCTTAGATATATGACTGATCCTTGATCAACGATAAGAGGATAACGCCGTTGACAATTAACTCTGGGACTCAATCGGCAGCTAAACTGCAAAAAACGCTAGGCTTCTGGCACATTATCATTATTGGTTTGGCTTATATTCAACCCATGACGCTTTTTGATACCTTTGGTTTAGTATCAGAAGAAAGTCATTTCCATGTACCCACGTCTTATATTGTTGCTTTAATTGCAATTTTATTTACATCTATTAGTTATGGTCACATGATCCGTCGATACCCTTCGTCAGGTTCAGCCTATACTTATGCACAAAAATCGATTCACCCTAATGTCGGCTTTATGGTCGGTTGGTCATCTTGGTTAGATTATTTACTCTCTCCAATGGTGAACATCATCCTTGCTGTGATCTATTTAGAAGCACTTTTCCCAGAGGTTAACCATTGGGTTTGGGTGATTGGTCTCACGGCTGTGATGACGGGGGTCAACTTACGTGGTGCAAAATTTGTTGCGAATTTCAATAGTCTCATTGTTTTCGTACAGTTAGGTGTAATTGCGTACTTTACATGGATGGTTTATCAACTACTTTCAAGTGGTGTAAACGCAGACGGCACGCTCGTCAATGCGAAATACCAATTATGGAGTTTAGAACCATTTTGGAATGAAATGACCAGTGTTGGAGCACTCATTACAGGTGCGACCTTACTTTGCTTCTCATTCACAGGTTTTGACTCGTTGAGTTCACTTGCTGAAGAAACCAAAGACACTGAAAAGACTTTGCCTCGCGCAATTTTCATGACAGCGTTATTTGCAGGGATAATTTTCATTATCAGCACCTACTTCATGCAAATTTACTTCCCGAACGATCCTAAAACTTACTTTGAGGATGTCGCGGCAACACAGCCTGATATTTTACAAGCTGTTGGTGGTGTCGCATTTAAAACTGTCGTGCTTTATTTTGCGATTGTGACGGTAATGGCTTCAGGGATCTCAGCACATGCAGGTGTATCACGTTTAATGTATGTGATGGGTCGTGATGGCGTGATCAATAAAAAGATTTTTGGTCATATTAGCCCTAAAAACTTCACCCCTTCGTACAATATTCTCATCGTTGGTGTTGTTGCATTAACTGCTGGTTTCATGGATCTTGATATTGTTATTTCTATGATCAGCTTCGGTGCTTTAACAGCATTTACATTTGTGAATTTGTCAGTGATTTCACGCTATGCACTTCGTGATGGTCGTACTAAATCATTCAAAGATATTCTCAGTTTTGTAATTATTCCTTTGCTTGGTTTTATCAGTATCTTTGCAATGTGGCTTGAAATTGAAGAAACTGCATTAAAATTCGGTCTATGGTGGGCAATGTTTGGTATCTTGTACCTAGGTTATAAAACCAAAGGCTTCCGTTACCCTGCACCACAACATAATGAACATGAATAAGAAATTGATTTAATGTTTCAAAATTACAAAAGGCGCTGAATGCGCCTTTTGTAATTTTAATCACTTTGCTGTGATCAACCCACAAATTTATCTGTAATCGTTTTTACACGTTGTGCATAAGCACGTACCGTATCCAAATCACCTTGTGGAATTTCCTCTGCTGAAGCATCCGCTGGGCTTTGTACCATCGCACCACCAAAACTTCCCATATAGTTAATATCATTACGAGCAGCAGACTTCTTATTGGAAGGCAGAATACCCAAGCTGACCCAAATACCACCATGTTGCAAAGCAAGCGCCTGTAACTGAATCAGTGTCATTTGCTTATCGCCATTGATACTGCCACTGTTGGTAAATCCTGCAAAAATTTTATCTTGCCAAGCACGAATAAACCAACGCTTTGAAGAATCATCTGCAAATTTCTTAAACTGCCAAGGCGTAGATGCCATATACGTTGGTGCACCAAAAACAATTGCATCGGCTTGATCTAAAATTGTCCATTCCTGTTCAGAAATATTCCCCTGTTGATCAATCGCAATTAAATCTGCCTGAATTTCATTGGCAAAATTTTCAGCCACAACTTTAGTGTGACCATAACCTGAATAATAAACCACTGCGACTTTAGACATGTGAAAACCTCTTGATCTGTTGAATAAAAAAAGAATGTAAAATTAAAGGCTGATATAACTTGGAATCGGTGCTGTCAGTCCCTGTTTCAATTGCTGACTTGACTCACCAATCACCACTTCAAAAGCATTGCGCTCTATCCCATCAAAAATATGTTCAGCAACGACTTTTGGTGAAACTTTTTCAATATCTAGTGTTTGGGTCAGATCAGTATCGATAAAACCAACATGGACACCCATCACATGCAGATTAGATTTGGCAAACCACTGTCGTGTGCTATTGGTAAAAGACCATGCCGCAGCTTTAGACATGGCATAACTGGCTAAAAATGTACTAGGTTGCCAAGACACATCGGACAAGATATTGATGATATAACTTTCAGGCTGAGCAGATAACACAGGAGAAAATTGCTGCGTGCTATTGATCATGCCATATAGATTGGTTTCTAAAACTTTACGTGTAGTTGCAACAATTTCAGCATCTACAGGGCTTTGATTCAGACGTGCAATACCTGCATTATTAATCAAAATACTGACATCCTCACATTCAGCCACAGCTTTTTGAATTGACTCAGGATTGGTAACATCAACGTGTACAGCGATCATGCCTTGCTCATGAAAATTGTCGGTATTACGCATACCTGCATAGACTTTTTTCGCACCACGTTGCACCGCTTCTTTGGCAAGTACAAGCCCTAAGCCACGATTGGCACCTGTTATAAAAACCACAGCATCTGTTATTTTCATTGTATTTGCACTCTTGTAAATTTTGATCTACGACATCTCAAACAACTTTTCAGCTTCAGATGAAAATGCTGCACCGATCAATTTAAGAACTGATATGAAAGAATAGATTTATGATATACTTTTGAAACTAAGTATCAATTAGTTACCATTCGGTAACTGGTCGCTCAACTGAAGATTTATTGTGAATTTTGGTTATTACAGAGGATTGAATTATGACTAAGGCATTAAATTTTAATATTTTTCATCCTGACTGCCCTGCACGATCTTTTTTTGATAAATTTGCAGATAAATGGATTCTTCTGATCATTTACCGACTACATGGTCAATCTCAACATTTCAATGAATTGAAAAAAAGCCTCACAGGAATCTCCCCAAAAGTGTTATCTCAAAAGTTAAAAATTTTGGAACGAGATGGCTTTATTTCACGCACGATTCATGAAAATAACGTGATTCGAGTCGAGTACGCACTCACGCCACTGGGAATTGAATTTGCAGGAACTGCTTTGGTTTTTAAAAATTGGGCAGAGGAGAATATGCAACATGTGATTCGCGCACAGCGCTTGTTTGATGCATCACAAGCGATCCCTGAAAGCAACTTAAGCACCGAAAGCTGTTGAAGTGTTTAGATCGCAATTGGGGAGTATCAGGGAATACAATTCTTTACCCATCTCAGCTGATCCATAGACTATAAATTATTCAATAACAACCAAGCATTAGAATTCCTATGAGCTATAGCATTGACTTAATTATTGAAAAATTACCTGCTGATCAGCAACAAGCATGGCAGGAAATTGAAGCCTTGCGTGAAGCATATTATGAAGATGAGCGCCCTGTTGCAGCGCAATTACAACAACTACATGCTCAACTAACTGCTCGCTATCCTTGTCTATGCGACTTTGCAGAGGATGATCCTGCTATGGATGACTCGCCATGGGCGGATGGCCCAATGATCAATAATTTCAGCCACGACATGGGCATGTTGGCAATTGTCTATTCCAAAGTTGAACAGGTTTTACCCTTTATTATCCGACAGGCAAATCAATTGGGCATCACTGTAGCAGATGGTCAGGATGGGCAGATTTATCGACCTGAATAAAACAGGAAATGGCTTATGCGCACACTTTTATTCATAAGTTTAATCTTCCCTTGCACCGCCTTTGCTTCATTTGTCAATTCATGCGATCTTGAAGTGCAACTCTTGGAAGATGCTTCGAGCCAAACGATTTATTTCAATCGCAATGGTTTGGAACAGGAACAAACACAGCCTACTATCATTCATGGCACTGTTTTAAACGTAAAAGCTGCAGGTCGAGCAGATCAAGGCTGTGATCATTATATTGGTAAAATCATCCAAAAGGCGTTAAATTCAAATCAACGAATTCGACTCAATAAAGACCAAGTAGTTAAAATCAATATCTTGATTAAAGAAGATGCCAACTTACCTTATTCAGAAACAGTGACTTATTTAAAAGATCCTGAATAGTTTGATGCTGAATTGAGAGAAATAGGACATAAAAAAATGCTCTCATCCGAGAGCATTTGAATATCTAAAATTATTTTAATTCCTGAAAACCCTGCTGACGCCATGCTTCATACAAAATCACAGCAGTCGCATTGGACAAGTTTAAACTACGTGAATTCGGTGCCATCGGTAAACGAATCCAATGTTCTTTAGGAAACATCATACGAACATCTTCAGGTAAACCACGGGTTTCAGGTCCCATCAATAAAGCTACAGGACGATTTAAATTCGAGGTATGTGGTGTTTCAAAACCTTTGGTGGTTAACGGATAAATCGCATCTTGATCAATATCTTGTGCTTTTAAATGTGCAAGACATTCAGCAAAATTTTCCCACACTTTCATGTGCGCCCATTCATGATAATCCAATCCTGCACGACGCAACTTTTTATCATCCAACTCAAAACCTAGTGGCTTGACCAAATGTAATTGCGCACCTGTATTGGCACATAAACGGATAATATTCCCAGTATTTGCAGGAATTTCAGGTTCGTATAAAACAACATGTATCACAAATTTTCTCTACTGCTCTTAATCCCTCCGAAACTCCCCTTTCAAAGGGAGAAACTCCCTCTTTTTAAAGAGGGGTTAGGGGAGATTTTATCGCCATCTTAACTGTTCACGTAAACTCACCACTTCACCAATAATGGTTAAAGTCGGTGCTTGAATTTGATGTTCTTCCACTTTCGATGCAATATCTGCCAAAGTACCGACCACCACTTTTTGCTCAGGTGTTGTCCCTTTGGAAATCAATGCAACAGGCATATTTGGACGTTGCCCATGTGCGATCAGTTTTTCACAAATCTTCTCTAAACCAACCAAGCCCATATACAGCACAAGAGTTTGATTTTCATAAACCAATTCTTGCCACGGCAACTCAGGCGAGCCTTCTTTTAAATGCCCTGTGAGAAAACGAACACTTTGTGCATAATCACGATGAGTTAGTGGAATGCCTGCATAAGCAGAACAACCTGATGCTGCGGTAATCCCTGGAACCACTTGAAAAGCAATGCCTGCCTCAAAGAGTTCCTGAATTTCTTCACCGCCACGCCCAAAGATAAATGGATCACCGCCTTTTAGACGACAAACACGTTTGCCTTGCGACGCATATTTAACCAATAACGCATTAATGCCCTCTTGTGGCACAGCGTGATTGGAACGTGCTTTACCGACGTAGATTTTTTCAGCATCACGCCGACAAAGCTCCATAATCGCAGGTGATACCAAACGATCATAAATAATCACATCAGCTTGTTGCATCAGGCGCAGTGCTTTTAAGGTCAATAATTCAGGATCACCCGGACCAGCTCCGATCAAATATACTTCACCTTTTGGTTTTTGCCATGCTGCTAAAGCCTGTTCAATGAAACGATCAGCTTCATCAATATGGTCATTAAACACTTGTTCTTTCAATGGACTTGCGTACAAGTCCTCCCAAAAGATACGACGCTCATCAGGATTACTAATCTGTTCTTTAACGACTTTACGCCATTTTCCTGAAAAGTCCGCAAGTTTGCCCATCCCATGCGGAATAGAAGCTTCAAGTTGAGTGCGAATTTGACGCGCCAATACAGGCGAAGCACCATTGGTCGCAACAGAAACCACCAACGGTGAACGGTCGATAATTGCCGGTACCATAAATCGACAATGTGGCGGATCATCGACACTATTGACCAAGACATTTAAATCTTCACAAACCTCGAAGACAGCTTGATTAACAGCTTTATCATTGGTTGCAGCAATTACCAAACGATAACTGCTTAAGCTAAGTTCAGAACTGAACTTTTCAGGGTGATATTGTCCCTGTGTAGAATGGACAATATCTAAAAGACTTTCTTCAATTTCAGGTGCAATCACATGAATAATTGCACCTGCTTTTGCAAGTAATACTGCCTTGCGATAGGCAATGTGCCCACCACCAACAATCAGACAAGGTTGCCCCTGTAGCTTTAATGAAATTGGGAAAATTTCCACTGTGTTCCTCAAAAGTTCAAATCTGATTGTACTCAGCAATATTCATGCACAACACGCTACCTATCATCGACTTTTTGACTTTTAAATGCTTAGTCAATAAATGTCGCACCCGCCATATACGGACGTAATACTTCAGGAATTTCGATCGAACCATCCGCACGTTGGTAATTTTCCATCACCGCCAATAAAGTACGACCTACAGCCAAGCCTGAACCATTCAACGTATGCACAAATTCAGTTTTCTTTTGGTCTGCACGGTAACGTGCTTTCATACGACGTGCTTGGAAATCCCACATATTTGAACATGAAGAAATTTCACGATAAGTGTCTTGGCTTGGTACCCAAACTTCCAAATCATAAGTTTTACATGCACCAAAGCCCATGTCACCACCACATAACACGATTTTACGGTATGGCAGACCAAGTGCTTGTAAGATGCCTTCAGCATGACCTGTTAAGTCTTCCAAAGCTTGCATAGAATCTTCAGGTTTCACGATTTGCACCATTTCAACTTTGTCGAATTGATGTTGACGAATCAAACCACGCGTATCACGACCATAAGAACCTGCTTCACTACGGAAACATGGTGTATGTGCAGCATATTTTAATGGTAGACGCTCAGGATCAACAATTTCATCACGCACGAAATTGGTGACTGGCACTTCTGCTGTTGGGATCAGGTAGTATTCTTTTTCACCTTGTAATTTGAATAAATCTTCTTCAAATTTAGGTAATTGACCTGTACCACGTAAAGAATCTGCATTGACCAAATATGGTACATAGGCTTCGGTATAGCCATTTTTAAGCGTATGGGTATCTAACATGAATTGAGTCAACGCACGTTGTAAACGCGCCAATGGACCTTTCAATACGCTGAAACGTGTACCTGTGAGTTTGGTTGCAGTTTCAAACTCCAAACCACCCATCATTTCACCAAGATCAGTATGGTCTTTGATCTCGAAGTCGAATTGGCGAGGTGTACCCCATTTCAAAATTTCAACATTATCACTTTCGTCTTTACCTTCAGGCACAGACTCATGTGGCATGTTTGGAATAGACATGAGTTTTGCATCAAGTTCAGCTTGAAGTTCATTCAGTTCAACTTCAGCAGCTTTGATTTCATCACCAATCGCAGACATACGCGCCATGATTTCAGATGCATCACCGCCTGCTTTCTTGATTTGACCAACTTGCTTCGCACCCGAATTACGTTCCGCTTGTAAGTTTTCAGTTTTCGACTGAATGTCTTTACGGCGAGCTTCTAGTGATGCCCATTCTTCAACGTTGAGTTGTACACCACGTTTGGCTAAGGCTAAGTTTACAGCCTCGATATTATTTCTGATTAATTTCGGGTCGATCATAGTCAATCTAAATAAGAGAAAAAAACTGACTATAGTGTAAGCTCTTCACTGCAAAAAATACAGTGACAGAGCATGTGACATTTATGAATTGTATGATTTGAATGCAATTTACGGGGCAACAGGTTTTTCTACAACGGGCTCAACATGAGGTAAGCTCGGTAAATACTCAGCTTTAATCAAATCTTTCGCCACTTGGTACGGTAGTTTTAATTCTGGCATACCATCCGCATAGGAAGTGAGCTCATACAAAGGGTAAACAAAGACTAGACCATTCACACCATAATAATAGTTATCACTCAGTTGTAATTTATCACGAGTAATATCTTTTTGAATCAACCAATTGGCATTAGCATCATATAACTGTTCAGCCACCTTGGCTTCAACATTAGGTTTTAAAATATCAGTGAGTGCTAAACGTTTTTGCGTAGTTAAATCAAAGGTCACATATTCATTGTGATACATACCATGTGCTGCACCTGCTGGGTAGGTATAAGATTGGATTACAAATGTCGCTAAATTATTTTGTTGCGAAATAAAACGCACATAAATCGAATTTTGGTTTAAACCTTTTGGTGAGGGCTGTGTTTCACTCTGAGCTGGCGTATTGGCTTGCTCTTTTTCAAATGCACTTGGCACATCTTTTTTAATACGATTTAAGAAATACTCATCAATCCACGGCACATTACTTTTGATAGTTTGCAAATCATACTGTGTACAGCCATCCTCATCGCAGAACTGTTTTTTAAGTACGTCTACGCGTTCAACTTTGGCTTGAATCAGCGGTGTTTGCTCTGACTTAGCAGTTGGCGCACTTGTTTGTTCCTGTGGTGCAGGTTTTTCTTGGCAGCCTACTGCGAATAAAACCGCTGTACATACAGGAATCGTATACAACCATTGCTTTTTTGCACGAAGTAACATGTCTGGTTTCGACCTTTATACTTTATAAATCTACTAATTAGATACTATACAAATCTCTGTTATTGAATGAAATTAAAAAGTGTAGTTTTATCGTATTTCATAGCTTAAAACAGCAACAGTTTAAATATATAACCAATCAAATTTTAAAATATACCAATAACAATCCAACATATATCAATGCCATATCTACACAAATATTAACTTATCATTTTGATTTATTGAATAATATCTAAACTCACCCAATTACAATGAAAGCCCAAGGGTACCCGAACACCCAAATCAATTTCAGCTTGCTCTTGAATTTCTAAACCATTTACTTTGAGAATAACCACTTTTGAACTTTCACCATCCAAGTGATGCAAATACATCATCAAATAACCTTGACCTTCAGTGCAGTGTTCATGCTCTACAATAAAACTTACTTCACCAATCGTCCATTTTTCACCAAAATCATACGTCACAGATTGATTTAAAACCAAGTCATGAATAATCAGAAAGTTAAATAAGCCTGTTTCGGGAAAACTTAATGTATAGAGATAACGATACGCAAGACCATTAAAGCGCATATCAATTTTTGGAAATTCTTGAATCCGATTATCCAGCACACTTCTTTTTAAATGTTTTAGATCTGAATCAACAACCCATCTTTCTAACTTCGCCTGTTGTTGCTCATAAGCAGCATGTTGTGAATGCTCAAAATCAGTATCATGCACCAATACATCTAAAACAATTTGTCCTGTTTGATCACGATATGCATTGGCAGCATGAAAGACAAAACTAGGATCTACCTCAATCCATTGAATATCTTGAGCATTGCCATATTTTTTCAGTATCCCTATTCGCGCAGTATGCTGATTATTCCAATGATATGGCACACTTTTACCCTGTAATAATCGCTTAAATGAATAGGTCAGTGGGAAATCAAAAATAATCACATCTAATTCTGTGATTAAACAATCATGAATCATTGGACCATGCTGTAATAGGATTTGTGTCAGGTGAATCAAATCACCATATTCATCAATCACTTGATAATAGGCATTTTGAGCATCCAAAGCATCATAACTAATCGCATGCAAATGCCCTGTTTTATTGTCTTTTCTTGGATGTGCCGTAAAAGGTAAATCTGCATCACTATTAAACAACTGATAACGTTGCGCATTCAACTCATTATCCAAACAAATCGGAAATGCACCTGCTTCAATCACCGCCCATAATTCGCCTGCATGTCGGAAAATATTGGTATTGACCACATCATGTGCACCACGGCGATAACCAGCAATTTGGGGTAAATTCTTAATTTTTTGAATGCGATCCGTTGCAATCATGGTGCTTTTAAACCAAATGGCTTGACCGTCTTGCAACTTCAAGCCATGAATCATGCCATCACCTAAGTACCAATTGAATAAAGTGGGATTTTGAACATAAATAGGATTTGAACCAATACGAAGCAATAATCCATTTAAATGTTGTGGAATTTCACCAGCAACTTTGAATTCACGAAGCTCTGTTTCTGCGACGGGCTGATAGACTATGTTTTGGTAAATATTATGTTCTGTAGATGTAGAACGTCTTCTTAAAAATGTTCCAATTATTGTAATTATTTTTTGGAGAACCCTATTCTTCAATGATTTAAAAGTCGTCATCTTTGCATAGGGAAATTCTTTTTTACCTTGATGAGGCTTTGTTGCACAAAGATTTAAAAGATAACACTCTGCTCATTTGAACAGAATTCAAA
>NZ_SGSW01000039.1:0-36272 GCF_004209125.1 Acinetobacter sp. WCHAc060033
GTGAGAATGTGATATTTTGCTTATTGAGTGTTCTTGAAACTTCCGCGAGAAATGCAAACATGCTCCCGCCATTTGAAGGATCAATAGTTAATGGATTTAGGTGGTAGATGAAAGGGAATCTACGTGCAATCTGGCTATCAACCTGAAGTAGTGGGACAAACTCAGGTAAACCAACTAAACAAAAACTAATCCCTGTTCGGTTTACTAGCGTTTTAAGCCAATTTCCTGTAGTCCGATTCATTCTTGTAGATGTTGGTTTACGCTCAAATAAATGATGGAATTCATCTAAGAATATAAGCTTGGTTTCACATTGCGCGAGTAAATAAATAAGTCTGCTAGTTAAGTATTCAGTAGTGCCATATCCATTTTCATAAGTAGGATCACCAAGCTCTTTGAGCATCGTTATTGCTAATGATTTAACTGTGGCAGGCGATGGTACTTCCACATAGCATACAGGGATGATGTTTTTCTTATGATCCTTCTCAATTTTTTCTGTACGAGGCATTAGACTTAAGATCGTTTTACAAAGCGTAGTTTTTCCAAGACCTCCTTCAGCAAGAAGCATACTTCCAACAGGCTCACTAAATGAAATACTTCTTTTTACACAATCTTGTATACCTGTGAAAGCAGTCATGAATTCATTAGAAGTAATAACAATATTATTAATAGATCGAATTTGTTCAAAACGATTCTCAAATTTTTCCATGTTTAAATACCTCCAATGAACCAAATTGATTGATTGGTGTAGGTACATTTATTGAGGAAACAGCTTGTTCAGCAATATCTTTGTCTTTTGAGAATAGTTGTTCTTCGATCCTCTGTAGCTGCTTGGGAAGCTCAAGAGTAAGTGGTTTCAATCTTGGCTTTCGTCTCACAAGATTAGTTTGAATCTCATGCATAAGTTTATACAGATAATATAAATCGGACATCGAACCAATTTTTTGTTTATCAGATTGAGATTGGATTTTCTTTAGTTTTTGAACTTCAAGATGGGTTACTCGTGTTAATCCAAATGTATAGTCTTGATTGGTTGAATCTGCTTGAATGATTACATCTTTTTTGTCGGGATCAATGATAAAAACTTCATTTAAATTTAAATCATCTATAAGCACGGTAACTTTTTTTATGCCTTTAGCTTGTAGTGTAGTTAGAGCATGTGAAAAATAACTAATACCATCTACACGTACTTGACCGTGATTAATGCTTCTTTCAATAGGCCTACGGCATAAGATTTTTGCATCTATATCTGTAAGAAAACTCGGTCGTATATCTTCAATGGCATCTTGCCACATAATGATAGGTGAACGCCCTGTCGTGTGATGGATAGATCGGTGATAAACCTCATGAATCCACGTATCTATATATTGTTTTAATTGTTCTAAAGTTAATTGTGCAATTTTACTTGAATTATATTCACCTCTATTCGTTGGATTAGAAAAAGTTGTACCCGGTAGTTTTTGTATAATCCCATGTGTGAGCGTACTAAAAAAACGTTCAATATGAGGTTTGTTATTAGGTGTACCTACTTGGGAAGGAGTCAAAGTAATTTTCAGCTGTTCACATACTCGTTCGAGAGCATTGTTTTTAAACTCCACTCCATTATCTGGAATGACGATACTTGGGATTCCTCCTGGTAACTTTTGGTTTGGCCGAGTAATCATATCTTTGATGACTTCTAATGTAGTTGCAGCACTAGGGGGGTACATATTGATATAAGTTCCAACAATGGCTCTAGAGTAGATATCAATTGCACATGCGAGAAATGGTCGACCTAAGGCAAGTTTCGTCTTCGGATCAATCACGATTAGATCTAAATAGTGTGTATCAATTTCGACCATATAAAGAGCGAATGGACTAATGATACTTTTGCCAGCAGCTTGAAATTTTTTCTTCGCTATACGGGACCCTTTTTTCATTTTAAATTCAATATAAGGATCTAATTTTTTGATATGTCGCTGGATACTACGAAGTGTTGGTAACTGTTCTAATGGGATGCCTTGTTCCATGAATCGGCCAAGCATATAGGCAAGTACGTCTTTACCACTTCTGTATTCAGGCTTTAAATAGATTTCATTGATTGCTTGATTTAGAATTTGGTAAATTTCAGGAGGGAATCGTAAACTGCGATTACCTGAATGTTTATTTTGCAAGCACAGTTTATTCTGAGAAGAACTTTGATATTTATTGATCCATCTTGCCACAGTACGGCACGAAGGTGGGTTAAGGTCATTAATGTCGGAAGCTATCTGGGGGATTAATTTGGAAAGCAGATTAATACTTGTAGGGTGCTCCAATAGTTGTAATGCATTAATAACATAGCGTTCTTTGCGATGAAGTTCTGAGCTATATTTGGAGTTGATTATGAGTTTCTCAGGTGCAAATACACATAAAATTTCACCTAATTTATAGCGACTTTCGAATTCGGTGGGTGTTATTGAAAATGACTTTCCACCAGCTATAGCGGCATATCGAATAGCATTATAGGTTATAGATCCGATTTCAAAAATATAGTCGGGATGTGCTTTAAAATAAAAACGAAAACCAGATTGAGGTATAAAAAGAGAGTTTTCCATATTAATAGACCTTTCGACTATTCATGTTTTCTGAGCGGAGCTTAATTTTTTTATGAAAAAATAAATAATCAGCTAGTTCTTGTTTAAGACCTATTGATTCAAGTGTTTTGTAGACTTGCTGTGAGGTATAAAATTCTTCGAAATTTAAGTGACGTAAGGCGTAATTGATTTCGAGGGTGTTCCAATTGAATCTATGTCCTCTTTGATACCAGTAAAGTAGCTGCGAAATTTCTGATTCACTTGGTAAGTCTGTGTGATCTATTAGCTTAAAAGTAATATCAATTGAGTGGAGTAGATCAGAAAGTATTGCAAAGCGGTTTAAGTCATCAGTTGACAATGATGCTATGGATGGTTTGACTTCATGGACTTCATAAGCACCTTCTTTGGTTTGAACCAAGAAATCTGGAAAACAATACTGTTTATTGATAAGTAAAATTTTTAATGCTTGTGATCGATAATTAATGACGTTTGGATTTTGTTCTAAACTGATCGCATGAGCCAGTTCAAGACGGCTTTCTAGTGGTATTGCACCGCAACACTTTTGACTAGGGAATAGGGACGTTCGACGGCCAAAAGCACCTTGATAGATTTTACGTTGTCCATGAAGTGTAGCTGCTACATTTGCTGTTGATTCAAATGCAATCCTGATTTGTTCAAGGATATTTATTTGAATATCAGTTTTTGAAAAAACTGTTTTATAAGACATATCTGTTTATCCAGAAGTAATCCTATTCTCAATAGATATTTGAGAATGAGTTAATCTGTACTATTACTATTGAATAGCACTTACTTGACTGGTGACGATATAGAGAAGATACTATGATTCTCAGGTCTTTATATGCTTCTATATAAAGTCACAAACGGATCCTTTTTAGGGTCCGTTTTTTATTGATTTTTGGTTTAGTTTTTCATGATGACTCCATAATAATTTTTTGAAAAATGAAAATTTAGTGGTTATGGTTCGGATCTAAAGATGAGTTTCTTTGGTTTGCTAGCCATGTAGCAACATCTTTTACTAACGCATATTTTCCACGACGATTTGGGAAAGTGAAAATAGGAATAGGAACAGTTTTACGTGTTAATGCTTGACGAAAAGCATCTGTGGTTTTGTAACCTAAAGCAATTCTTAAAGCATCATCAGCTATTAGTGGGCCGTAACGGTCAAATAGCTCTTTTTCTATTGTTGTTGCATCAAGCATTAAATGGTTTTGCATAGGTTGTCTTGTATTGTCCTGTCACAACAGGAGCATATATCTTTTAAAAAAAGTTGTGTAGAAAGTAAAAACAGCTCAATCTTTTACTCTATACAAATTTCTAATTTATTGTTTTTAAATTATAAATAACTATAACTAGGATTTTTTTTGAGATTGACTAAAAAATGAAAAATACAAAAATGGAAAAAAGAAGTGAGTTGGATATCGTTCGAGTTTCATTATGGTATTGGTATATCAGGGTCAATTTATCTAAAAATTCAGATTATCAAATTGAAAAAGTAATTGAGCCAGATGCTTTTAATAAAAATAAGCATGGTGATGCTTATCATAATAATAAATGGCGAGGTTATCGCTTAGGTAAACATACACCAAGTCCTATACTTATAGGCCAAGCAGAATCTCATGTACAAGGCAGCTCTATGCTTCTCAAACATACTTTTTGGCAAGTCATGAATAACTCCATTAGTATTGAATCGCTGTTACGTGATGAGCTTAGAAATCTATCGTGGGAAGTCCAACGTATTCTTTATAAAGCTAACAAATATGATTGTGGGAGTACATTAGTCACGCATCTATCTAAAAGAAAATTACGCCAGCTAGAGTGTTTAGCTGGATTGGATGCATTGGCTGCATATTCTTGCACAAACCTACCATCTATTCCTATTCATAGCCTACCAGTCATTCCTGTTCGTACCATACCAGTCATTTTTGTTCACAATGAGCCACTTTAGATTAGAATAAATAATTTTTTCTAATTAACCTGAATCCTGTTTAAACCGATGTTTCCATAATACGAACCATCGGCTTGTTTTAATGACAAAGTTGATAAGCACATAAAGAAGCATAAATGCCTGCCAAATAACAAGTAATACTTCGTGCTTTGCTCGTGACTAAGTTGTATGTCACTTTTAGCAAGCTAAATAATATTTCTATTTTATTGCGTTGTTTTAAATGGTAGTTATCAGCTTTTGATAATTTAATGGTTTACATGTTTTTACGATGATAGGTCATCAATTCAATGCCTTGATTGTTAAGCCTGCTCTTAAGTTCATGACTAATATAGCCACGATCTGCATAGAGTTTGGCTATCATTCCTTGGACTAGCTGCTCCACCATTTTGATATCTGCTGTATGTCCATTGGATAAAATAGTATTGACTATTCCACCTGATTGATTCATTAGTAAATGTAGCTTACAGCCAAAGAACTAACCTATGGAGCTTTTTCCACGTGTTGCAATAGCTAATAAAGACTTATGACGTTGTATCCGCTGATTTTTACAGACAGGTAATTCAGTTGAATCAATCCATAAATAATTGCTGTGCTGATCTTTCGTCAAAGCAAAATGTAGGGCATGTAAAGCTAGTTGATGTGTATTCATCAGATGAATCATGCGTTGATAACATGGCAGATGCTTAAATAGATGGCTATTGTTATATTTTAATGCTGTAAAGAATCCTTTGAAATTATTGAAATGAGAGCACTTATACCAAATTGCATAAAGGTAATTTCAGAAATACTGAGCTGAGCAGGACGAACTCTTGAGCATCGAAAGTTCTGCTTTAGGAAATTCCAATAGATTGATTCAAATTTTAGAAAGAAATCATTAATTACGCAGAATAATTGGGTACTATCAATCATAAGGACTAGAGTTGTGAGTTTTGTGTGGTAACTCAACTGATAGCTCTAGTCCTTCTCTTTTTCAAGTCAATTGCTTATCCGAGATTCGGGTTAATTAATAACCTGATGATCGCAGCTAGAATCTCTATAATTTAGATCCTATTATTTTTAGGGGGGATTACCTCACCAGCACTAGATAGCCAACTCGTAGGCATGCAAATTCAATTAGCTACGAAAGGCTATCACTCATATGTAATGAGCCTGATTAGGGAAAGTATTACACATGCTTTACATGATAATAGGCAAGTAATAACTCCCCTTGATTTCAGTTATGCATGGAAATTAGGCATCACGCTCTACATTAGCAAACAAAATAAAAATCCATTTGAAATGAATATTTCACAAATCATTTCATTAATTTAATAGTCAAAATTATGCAAAATTCTCTTTTAATACAAGCAATACCTCATAAAGATGAGTCACCAATGAGTTTCTTGTTAAGAACAGCAGAACTCAATGCACATAGTTCAATTTTTAATTTAATAGGCAAAGAAAAGTATAAATCTATCATTCGTCAGTCTTTGAATTATCATATTTCTGATATGAAACGCTTCACTCAAGTGTTAGAAGCATTAAATCTTGATAGTTCTTATAAATTTCTAGCTTTTGAAAGGTCAAGGCCAACCAATAGATCTCCTATAATGATTGGAACAATTGAAGTCCCCCATGAATTATTAGAATTAGAAGGTTTACGCTACTGTCCTACTTGTCTTTCTGAAAAAGCATATCTTAGAAAAATATGGACATTAAAGCCTATACATGCATGTCCAATACATTCTTGTTTGTTAATTGATTCTTGTCCTGAATGTAAGAATTTTCTTCTCCCCAAAACAGGGGTTCTAAACTGTTCTCGCTGCGGTTTTAAATTAGATAAAGGACCCGTACAAAAAGTAAAATCAATGGAAAGTATCTATTGGTTTCTTGACATACTTACGCATAGTTCAAATGAAGTTTTTTTAGATTTTGCATCATGCTGGAAAGCATTCAATTCTTTCTTAAAAGATGATAATTCCAATACAAATGAAAATATTTTTTTTAAAGTGTATGAATATTTTTCTGATCTAGAGACTTCTGCCATAAAATTAAGTGAAAATATTAACAGTAGAAGTGAGAATTCTCATCCACGTATTCTATTGCTACCATTTCTAAAACATAAAAAACTTTTCAACAAGCATATTAAAATCACCGAAAAGAATTCTTCAGAATATAGAATTAGTGAAAATAGTATTTCCAAAAATCTTAGAAATTATGAAATACAACTGATCTTAAATATTTCTCGATTTGAGCTTGAGAAATTGATAGAAAATGACTTTTTGAAGCTTGAACAGAAAGAACTCTACAAAGGAGATATTGCTAGCAGAGACATAGAACACTTCTTAATTGATACATATTCTCAACCTAAATCTACACTTCTCACTAGCATCGAAGCACCCGCAGACAATGATAGTATGCAATTAAAGGATGTTGCTAAGTTGTTAGGTATCAATTATGACCTTGCTAGAAAACTAGCAAAAGCTGGATGGTTCAAATTAGAGAATACAAATGAAATACCACAGACTTTCAAAAAATATTCAAAAGAAAAGGTGAATGAATTCAAAGAAAATTACATACTCGTTAGTCCACTAGCAACACAGCTAAAAGCATCTCCAACTAATCTAGTGGAAAAATTAGCGGCTTTAGGTATTACTCCTACTAATGGTCCACATATAGATTCAACTGCAATAAATATTTTTTTAAAGACTGATGTCCAAGATATAAAGCCAGATGACTTAAATATGATTAAAGGTTATCCGACTCGTTCTGGAAGGCAAAAAAACACCTTAAATAAAATATCGCATAGTAAGGATTATTACTCTTTAAAAAATGCTGCCGCACTCTTAGAAATCAGCCCCAATAAGGTTGCTGTACTTGTTCAAAAAGGAATTCTGATCAAAGATAAGAACAATCCATTATCAGTTCAAATAGAAGCTAGCTCTCTATTAAGTCTGAAAAACAAACTCAATAGCGAAAATTATATTTCCTATGTAGATGCAGCAAAGCAATTAAATTGTCCCATGAACTGGATGAAAAAATATTGGTGCAATACAGGCTTCTTAAGCATTGAAGATTTAGTCTATTGGAAGCTCATTCCGCGAGAAGAACTCAGTGAAGTACTTAAATTGAAGGAAGTCTATATGACAGGTACTGAAGCTAGTGCATTACTAGGTATGCGTCATTCACATATCACAAACTTGCAAAAGCAAGGACTTATCAAAACCTATTACATGGGTAAAACTGATAAAAAAATTAGGCTTTTTAAACGTTCTGATGTATTAGGTCTGAGCTAGTACATATAAAATAGATTATCACTTTTGATTATGCGTTCTTCGTATAATTAAAAGTGAATCATTTGGAATTTCTACTTTCACCTTGATAGGAACCATATTCCCATTTTGATCTTTAGCTTTAGATGTATATTGGACTAAAGCATTTTTCCCAACACCTCTTAACAAGACTTCAGCATCTTTAATTTCTATGTATTCACCTTTCTTCTCTCCAATTCTGGCTTCAGGAAAAAAATCTTTGAATACTAATTTGATATAAATAAGGCTATTTTTATCATCTTCTCGTACAGAACCTAGTGTATTCTTAATAAAAATATTTGTATCTTTTCCTGCATAAAAAAGATATACGACACTAGGAACGATTAAAATATAAACCAACATTAATAATAATTTTTTATTTTTATAGTCCTTCTCATTCTCAGTTAAATTTTCATTATTTAATTTTTCTGTTTTTAATTGATTTATGATTTTATCAATACAAAATTTTAGTAATAAACTTAAAAAAATCATTGTAATCAAATTCAATAATTTTCCACCATAAAAAGCAAACACAAAAGCCAAGCCAAAAACAGAAAGTAAAAACTTGATAAAAAATTTTCCAATTCGATCAACACTTTCTTTCAAATCTAATTTGATAAAAAAAAGATTCAATAATTTTTTGGCTAACTTTTCTCTAAAATAAAATAAGGTGATACATATATTTTTTAATACACTTAATAAACCAACTAAAGTATTTCCGAGAGCATAGTGTGACCCTAAAAATAACAGATACACAAAACAAAATTTAACTGTGATAAGAAAGAATAAAAGACCATCCCCCAACGACAAATCTGTTGGAAAATAATCAATATAAATAAAATAGCAAAGTATAAGGCATATACCAAAACCAATGATAAACTTAGTAATTAGCCCACTAAATCCTATTAGCCATTCTATCTTCAAGAATAGAAATTTAAGAAATTCTGACATTTTTTATTTTTTTGAATCTAAATTCTTAATAAGAGTCTTCAACAAAATTGACCGCTGGAATTCCTAGACTATTTAATAATTCTGTAGTCATTCGACCATTAACTGTTAATGCTTTATCAACTTGATAATTTGCAATAGCTTTTCTTGTGTTTTTACCCAAATCACCATCAATTTTTCCGGAATAATAACCGAGTCGTAGTAAAGACATTTGTACACGTTTCACCTGTAGCACACGAGCTAATACCGGGTCTTCTGTTGCTCCAGTATTAACTGAAGTAGAGTTGCCATAGAAAGGATTAGAGGCTGTATCAGTCCGTGTAGGTACATTACTATATGTTTTTACAGTTATATTTGAACTTTTTTTCGCAGTTGAAGTAGTCCCGGCATATGAACTACTTGTACTTGGTGCACTATAAGTCGGTACAGAATAGGTTGGAAGTTTAGAACTTGAATAGCCCGAATAACCAGTACCAGAATAATGACTCGAATGACTTGAGTGGCTACGATGACTTGAGTGACTTCGATGTGCAGCAAACACATTTTCGTACTCATAATTGAGAGGACGAATTGATACTGGCTCTAAGTTATCATAAGAATCAACAGTCACATTCGCCATTGCTTCCGCTTTATTATGAACGATTGGAGCTGATACAGCAAAAAGAGCTAACGATTTTATAAATTTACTCAAGTTTCCACCGCCCCAAAAAATAATAAGATACTAATTAATAAATATATTATGCAATTTAAGTTTTCATAATATCAACAAGTTTAATTGGCGACAACGTAGATGGCATCCATCCTGATTTGTACCAACTAAATAGTCCACAACAATCAGCTTTAATTTCACAACTATTACATACATCATCATATGTATTTTTCCAATCAGAAATACTTTTTGCTGCATATTGCCATAAGCTTTGCGGCAAACAGCATAGCGGAATATTCATTAAAATTAACCGAGTTTTAGTACTTAGCAATAAATCCACTGCCGCATTTAGTTGATCCCACCAGTCCTTAATATCAACTTGGCTAAGTTCCTTATTCGCAAGTGCAAAACCAATAGGTTCACATCCAATCAGAGCGACCTCATTCACAAATGGAAGATTGGTTCGTATATAGGTACAAAGATCAATTAAGTTCTCCAATACAGGCTTAACTAAAACAATTCTTAACTGTATCGGTTGTTCGTAATGCTGGAGGACATATAGACCTTCTAGTGTTTCTTCAAAAGCCGAATGTTGCTGCACGACAAAGTCATGTAAAAGATCTGCGTGACCATATAATGGGATAAGCCAATTCACTTTTGTTTCAAGATTAGATAACACTGATTTAGCTATCTTAGGATTACTCAACAAGCGACCATTCGTTAATACATCAATCTTGGTTGTAGGAAATTTATTATGAATGGTATCGATGATTAACCTTAACTGAGTATCTAGTAGTAATGGCTCACCACCTGTTAAACCAATATTCATCGGTTCATAGCTGAGATGATCAATAATTTCTAATGCTTGTTGTACTAACCATGAATCATCATGCTTAGTAGGTGGCTGAGAGCACATGATGCAATAGTTATTACATCTGTTAGTTAAAAACAAAGTATGGTGAGTATCACTTGCTCTCAAAAGTACGCTTAGGTTCTTTTTATATGGATCAATAGTAACCACGTCATTTGATTCTAGTGCTTGTTGTTCTGGAATAAAGAGATTATTTGCACCAACCCTTTCGAGCAAGTCTGAGCTATAAATTGAATAAAGATTATCTAGCCCAGCCTGAATATATCGATCAAAGATTTCAACTTCCTGGATATTAGTAACTGGCACTAAAATAGATTGATTAGGCAACCACTCTACATCTAAGTTATCCAGATTAAGTACCCTAAAGATTTGTGGGGTATGTTTTGTGACTGAGTCTAGTTTTATTTTTCTCATACTATCTACTTACTAAAGGCCCACTGATTTGCTAACTTTCTAAACTTGTCAGAATTTTGGTACTTGTTAAATATCAAATCGAACAAACCCATGTAGCGCCTACAATGACTGGTTAAATGTGTTGGTGGAGTCATCGTTTTGAATTCGTTATAAGCACTGATAGGATCAGGCCCACAATAAGGTAGATAAGCACATTGACTACAACTCGGATCATTGAAATTCAAACTCGAAGTAATGATATTTCTTTGTAGATCCGAGCTTAACAATTGAGATAAAGGTTCACCAATTTTACCTAAGCGTAAAGAAGTGTCCCCTGTTTCTTTTAGCATACGAGATTCATCACTAGGGTATACGTATCCATCATAGTTATAGACAATACACCCTAATCCAGCGCCGGATGGACTTTGGAGATCAATATAACCTTGATCAAATGGAGAAAGGATTTTGTTTAATAAAATTGCTGAATGAACTTCTATTAGTTCATATCCTCTATCATTCCAATGAATGACACGTTCCAATGCTTTCTCATAAAAATCTAAGAACTCAGCGTGAGTTGGGGCAAGTCGCTTTGAGTTCTTCTTAGCAAATCCATAATCACTCAAACCACGAATAAAAATATCCTTAAATCCTAATTGAACATATGCATCTACAATCTCACTAGGATAATTCAAGCTTTTACGTGTAGTCGTCATTAATGCAGAAACTGAGTCTTGGCCTAATTCTTGACGTGCTAGTTCTAAGCCTTCAATAGTTCTTTCATAAGCATCTCGATTAGCAATCGGTCTATTCTTATTATGTAAGTCTTCAAGACCATCAATACTTGTAGACAATACCACTTGATGTTCTTTGAAAAATAAACACATTTCAGAGGTTAACTGGTGCAATGTTGTAGTTACCACAAAACGAATAGATCTATTGTGCTCTTTGTTTTTTTCAGTAATGTATTCAATAGCAAGTTGTACTAAATCATATTTGATTAGAGGATCTCCCCCTTGGAACTCAACTGTTAAAGTATCTGATGTACTTTCAAAGATAGTATCGCAGGCCAAGAGTAAATCTTTTCTAGAAATAGTGAACTCATCTCCTGCTTGTTGGCGACTGACTTGGCAGTAAGAACATGAGTGCATACATTGAATCGTCACAACAATAATATGGAGCGAAGTTCCTTCTAGAATTGTTGATTTTTTTGCATGTAACCTTGAAGTTAAAGCTCGCTTTGAACCAATAGCATTTTGACTCATCAGAAAAAATTTGGATTTCAATTTGAGATAGATATCCATATCTAATGATTCATCTTTAGCAATAATTTTTTTTAAATTATCTTGAGAAATAAACTCAAAATCACCCGTAACACTTGTTATGAGATAATTATCATCTGTCATTCGTTTAAAGTTAAATGGCATTAATTCCACATTTTTAAAAATCATTTTATTTACTTATACTTGCTAAAATAATTGCATCAACAAAAGACTTCTGTTGAGGACTAACTTGCTTATTTAACTCTTTACGTAATTTAAAATCATTTAAGAAATTAAGAATTAAATTTTTTTGATACGAATCTTCAACTTTAAAAAAGAAATACTGAGAATCTAATCGTTCTACCTCGTATGTAATTGGGCAGAATCTCAATGCCTGTATGATTTCATCTAATGACATCTCAACATGAATATCAAAACCAAACTGAATTAATTTTTGACTCATTTCTCCCCCCAAGAACGATAATTTTTATCTAATTTTCTAATAATACCTTATGTATTTGTATTTTGATGCAAGGTATAAAGAACATTTCATTATTGTGTAAGTAAGGTCCGAATCAAAACCTGTTTTTTACGTAATGACAGCTTATGTGTCGCGAAATCCTAATAAAGACAGCTTTTGTGTCGTAAAAGTTGTCATTAAGTTTCACTGATGATGCTTAAGCATATGATTTTCTATTCGATCCAATGACAACTTATGTGTCGCATGACGCTCAGAATCAAATGTGTTTTCTGAAATTGAAATCAACCAACCTATTGCCAGTGGTCATGACTTACTCATCCAAGTCAAAGCCATTTCAGTAAATCCTGTTGATGTTAAAATGCGGCAACGCACTGCGCCTGAAAATGACACTTGGAAAATTTTAGGACATGATGCAGTTGGAACTGTCATCGCCATTGGAGATCAAGTTGAAGACTTTAAAGTCGGTGATGAGGTTTTCTATGCAGGATCAAACCAACGACAAGGTTCTTATGCAGAGTATCAATTGGTCGATGAACGTATTGTTGGATTTAAACCTAAATCATTAAGCGATGCTGAAGCAGCTGCGCTACCACTCACCTCTTTAACCGCCTATGAAATGCTCTTTGATCGCTTAAAAGTTCAAGAAACCAAAGCAGATAAACCAGTCATTTTAGTGATCGGTGCTGCTGGTGGCGTGGGTTCAATTACAGTTCAACTATTAAAAGCCTTAACTGAATTTACCGTGATCGCGACTGCCTCTCGTCCTGAATCTAAAACTTGGCTCAAAGAAATTGGTGCAGATTTTGTCATTGATCATCAGCAATCAATTGAATCACAAATCAAAGCTTTAGATATTGGCTCACCGCACTATGTATTCTCTATCAATGGTACAGGAGCTTATACACAAGCCATCGCCAATGTGATTGCACCACAAGGACACTTTGGCTTGATTGATGATCCTGAAAATTTTGTGATTAATCCATTTAAAGTGAAGTCGATTTCAATTCATTGGGAATCAATGTTTACACGTTCAACTTTTCAAACCAGAGACACCGCTCGACAAGGCGATATTTTAAATAAAGTGTCAAAATTACTCGATGACAAACGAGTAAAAACAACTTTAGGGCAAAATCTCGGTAAAATTAATGTGGAAAATATTACTGAAGCCCATCGATTGATTGAATCAGGGAAAAGCATTGGTAAGATTGTATTAGAAGGCTTTTAGTTTAAGAACTTCGAAATGATCAATCTTTATCTGCTGATCAATAAAAGTCTTAGTCAAAGCCTCTAAATTTTAACGCATGGTGTAATGTCAACTTCGTATAATGACACTACACCATATTTTTAATAAATATTTTATTAAACCCGAGATAGTGACGTTGCATATTGAACGACGTCTAGATGTCCAAAGAATCCAGGCAAACCACCTGTATGTAGAAAAATGGTTTTCTGCCCTTTTTGAATCGCCCCATCACGTACGGCTGCAACCAAACCTGCAAATGCACGTCCTGTATAGATTGGATCTAAAACAATCCCTTCATATTGTGCAATTAAACGTAATGCCTCTTTTACAGGCTCAGTTAAAGCACTATATCCATCACCAACTTGATCCAGTCGCACACGAATTGTGTCTGAATAATCTGAGGATTGCATATCTGCTAATAAATTACGCACTCGATTTTCAGGATCTGTAACTGCTCCAGTATGTACACCATAAACCAAATCAGCGCCTAACTCATGGACTAAACCCGCCATTGTTCCACCTGAGCCCAATGCAACCACTACATGGTCAATATGTTCAGCTTGTTGCTTTAACTCTTTGGCACAATCAACATACCCCTGTGCAGCATATGCATTCGATCCACCAAAAGGAATGAAAGAAGCTGTAATGCCTTGCTGTTGTAAGTCCTGAATCCGTTGTTGAGCAGCTTGTTCTAATTGTCCATCATCAGCATCACCTAACCAATGTAATTTGGCACCAAATAGTCCATCTAAAACAATATTGCCTGTTGGATGCTCAGGAGCTTGCCCTGCTAAAACCAATTCAACATTTAATCCTAGTTTTGCTCCTGCAGCAGCTGTTAAGCGAGCATGATTACTTTGTGCAGCCCCCACAGTCACCAAAGTTGTCGCACCTTGTTCAACTGCTTTTGCACACGAATATTCAAGTTTTCTGATTTTATTTCCGCCACCACCTAAGCTAGATAAATCATCACGTTTAATCCATAGATCTTCGGCATTCAAACCTAAAGCAACTGCTAAACGAGGTAAATTTTCTAGTGGTGTATTCCATGTACCTAATGCAATTTTATTCATCAAAAATATCTCATGACCATTTATGTAATGGAATGTTGAATACTGCAATTGCAATGACTACAACTCGCCATTGGATCACAATATTCAAATCTTTTTATGTTAAATCACTTCAACCACAACTTTACCGATATGTTCACCCGTATCTAAACATGCATGTGCATCTTGAATCTGATCAAACTTAAACGTTTTATAAATCATCGGTAAACATTCACCTTTAGCCCACAGTGGCACAACATGTTCCATTAAGCCTTGGGCAATTTCAGCTTTTTCAGCAGTATTTCGCGCACGCATAGTCGAACCCGTAATGGTCAAACGCTTCATCATAATCTGACCTAACTTCACCTCTTTGGCTTTTGCACCACCAAGGAAAGCAATATAAACCAAACGACCATCACGACGTAATAAGTTCAAGTTTTGATCTAAATATGGTGCTCCTACCATATCTAGGACAATATCAACACCTGTATTGTCCGTCTTTTCATTGATTACTTGCTCAAAATCTTGAGTTTTATAATTAATTGCAGTGGTTAAATGACCTATCGCTGCAACTTTTTCATCTGAACCGACTGTAGCAAATGACTTTAAACCTAATGATTGACACAACATTAAAGTCGTTGTCCCAATTCCACTTGCACCACCATGCACAAGCACCGTTTCACCTGCTTTGGCATGTGCCATTTGGAACACATTTGCCCATACCGTGAAGAATGTTTCAGGAATCGCAGCCGCCTGAATATATGAAACACCGGTTGGCACGTGAATCGTCTGTGACTCAGGTACTACACAATATTCTGCATAGCCACCACCATTGGTTAAACCACAAACCTTATCCCCTACTTTAAATAAAGTCACATCCACACCCACAGCAACAACTTCACCCGCAACTTCTAATCCAGGAACAGGGGTCACGCCTTTTGGCATTGGATATAAGCCTTGACGCTGTAAAATATCAGGACGGTTGATACCAAAAGCATGCACTTTAACTAAGACCTCATCAGACTTCGGCTGCGGAATCTCAACTGATTCATACGCCAATTTATCCACGCCACCTGGTTCTGTGATAATCACTTGTTGCATTGTTGTTGCCATTGCTTCCTTCCTTTTTAATCCACTACTTTTCATGCTTTTCTATTTGAACATAAAGTTCAGCGTGAATGAATCTTTATCTATTTTTGGTTCAAACTATATTGGAATAAGCTCTTTAAAAAATACACTATTCCGTAATTTTTTGATAAATGCTTTACAGAAGCAAAGCAAACCGAGTACTACAATTCAATATATTGACAATGTTGACAAAAATAAATGTCATAAAAGCTAATTTTCGGATTACATTGTTAAACTTATCTGATATTTTAAAATGACTAGGGTTAAATCTGACGGTTTTTCATACTAAATGTACTTTATTTTAAAGTTCATCTATTCAAACAACTGCACAGAATTTTAAACAGTACACAGTAATAAAAAACGATCACAATCTTAGTAAAACAAAAGTAAAAACAAAAACTTAATACTCAATTATCAAGGAATAGATAAATATGAGAATCAATAAAATTGCTTTAGCTGTTATGACCACCTGTATGCCGATCACAGCACTCTATGCTGCTGCAATGGATCGCTCTGGACAATCGATTGCACCATTTCTACAGCCCAATAATTACTTTGAAGCTGGAATTTCCATATTAGATCCAACCGTTGAAGGAAAAGAAGCTGATGTTTCGGCGACACGTCGAGATATTGAAGATATGGGCAATGACTATTATTTTCCCAGTGCTGCAATAAAACTCCAGCTTACAGACAATATTTCTTTTGGTTTGCTTTATGATCAGCCTTTTGGTGCGGATGTCGCCTACTCAGGCAATAATATTTTTGTGACGGACAGTAGTACCACAATTTTAGATCAAAAGTTATTGACTGGATTGATTGATCAAAAATTTGCAAGTTTAACGGCTGAACAAAAAGTCGGATTGGCAATACAAGGCGTTAAAGGTGCCGATTATTTAAAAACCCCTGCTGGACAAGCAGAGTTTGCCCAAACACTACAAGCGTATAATAACAATGCGACAGCAAAAGCTCAGATTGATACAGGTGTAAAAGCTGGAATTACCCAACAAGTGGATGCAACTAAAGCTTACCTTGGAAAAGGACAAACTTCGGCAAAAGTCGATACTGAAAACCTGAGCATGATTTTTGGCTATCAACCCATTAAAAATATTAATATTTATGCGGGTGGCGTCTACCAAACCATTGACGGTAGTTTACACTTAAGAGGTCAAGCGACCAGTGTTTATAATGGTTATGATGCAACTTTTAAAAAAGACAGTGGTGTCGGCTGGCTCGCTGGTTTTGCCTATCAAATTCCTGAAATTGCTCTAAAAGCATCAATTACCTACCGTTCAGAGATCGACCATAAAGTCACGACCCATGAAAATGTTTCCAGTCTGCCCGCTTTGGTGGGATTAGGACAAATTTCTCAAGCAACTGCGGATGGTATTGCAGGGACACAGAAAAAAACAGATATTACTACGCCACAATCGGTCAATATTGATTTACAAAGTGGCATCATGAAGGACACGGTTGCATTTGCCAATATCCGTTGGGTCAATTGGAAAAACTTCGCCATCCAACCTTATCAGTTTGGGGTAATTTCAAAAATTGTGGGACAACTGCCTTCCGTAGCTCAACCGAATGGTTTTAATTTATTGAAATATTCAGATGATCAATGGAATGCAACTGTCGGTGTTGGACGCAAATTAACAGATCAATGGGCGGGTAATGTATCTGTCGGATGGGACTCTGGTGCAGGCAACCCGATCACAGCACTTGGACCAACGGAAGGATATTGGAATGTCGGGCTCGGTGTGCAATTTAGCCCTACACCACAAACCTTTATTTCAGGTGGTGTAAAATACTTCTGGTTAGGTGATGCGCAAGGGCAAATCGCTTCTCAATCAGGTAAGAAAACCTATGTTGCTGATTTCACAGATAATACTGCGATTGCCTATGGTTTGAAAATTGGTTACCGTTTCTAAAGTACTATCGGTTTAGCATGTAAGTTTCCTAAACTTACATGCATCTTTACTCATGAATGAACCACTATTCAAAATAATATTTCTAGCAATAAATTCCCGATCACTCTATTAAAACAATCAACAAAATGTCTTTGCACTAGTGCCGCCTACTATATCTGCCCTTTCACACGCCTGTTTAATATGCTATAACGTTTAAAATCATTTACTTATAATTATTTATACCAATCCAAATATTCCAAATGAATCAGACTAGGATGTAAAAATGGGCATATATGATCGACTGTCAATGAAGTGGCAAAATATCATTTCCATTGCTTTTCTAACCTTACTCAGCACACTGGCAATTATTGGTTGGGCTTACTTTCTACACTTCCCTTGGGCGTGGTTATTTCACATCATTCTGATCATTGAGCTTTTCATGCTTTTTGCCGTCAATTATTCAGAATACCAAGCCAGTTCAGTCAATGGCGCAGGTGGATGGAGTACATTTGGCTATATTTTTTTCCAAGGCGCTTTTGTCATTGCGATTACCGTATTACGTTTCATCATCTGGATTGCTGAACGCTTTGGACTTGTTTAGTTAAAACCATACAGCGTGAAGCATTCCTAATACAAAAACCAATCACTCATCCAATAAATTCCTTATCTCTACTTTTCAAATTATTGAATTTTCAATTCATCACTCATCTCCTTCTATTCTATTGATTTAATAATTTTTATTTTTTGACCAAATTATGTTCAGAATTTTTCTTGCTTTTTAATTTTACCCTGATAATATTAGTACATTATTTAGTTTTACCCCGATAAAACTATTTTATGTGAGAATGAAAAATGAACAGTGAAACACTTTATACCGCCTTTCATGGCAATACCCGAATCATCACGGACACCTTGTTTAAAGTTGTCTTGACGATAAAAGAAATTGACAATCATCAATCCAACATTTTGATTTTTAACCATCAAACTGGTCAGCAAATTGATCTGGACGTGTCTGGCTCAGAGCAAGATTTAATGCAACGCTATGCTGAAGTTGAAGAAGTTAAAAAGGTAGGACGTCCAAAGTTAGGGGTCATTTCCCGTGAAATTACGTTGCAACAAAAACATTGGAATTGGTTGGATCAACAAAATGCGAGTGCCTCAGCAGTGATTCGTAAATTGATTGATCAAGAGCTGAATAATCCTGCATCTGAAAGCAACATCATGTTGGCGAAACAAGCGGTGGATCGCTTTATGTCTGCGATGATAGGCAATATGCCGAACTATGAAGAAGCCACTCGCGCTCTATATCAAGGCAATAAAACCGCCTTTCTTGAGCTCATTCAAGACTATCCAACCGATTTAAAAGCCTATTTAGAGCAGCAATCAGCTCATGCATTTTAAGCCCCCACAAAACATCCAAATATTTTTGGATGTTTTCCCCTGATTTATAATAATTTTTAATTCAAATACTTATACAAATAAATCTTTTAAAACCATCCATTTCAATTTTAAAGATGAAATAAAATGCTTGCTTTACTCATTAATATTTTTATAATTAGGTAGATCGGTATACCTATTTTCTTGTTATGAAATCACATCAAGCTAAAGATAAAATTTTGGATGCAGCTAAAACTTTATTCTACAAAGATGGCATTCATGCGACAGGCATCAATACCATCACGGATCAAGCAGGCGTTGCCAAAATGTCGCTGTATAACAATTTTCCATCCAAAGCCGATCTGATTGAAGCCTATATCGAGTCGCGTAATATCGAATGGCAAGCCTTGTATGCCAAACGCCTGGTAACAGCACATACACCTTTAGATAAAATTTTAGCGGTGTTTGATGCTTATCGTGATCATGCCGAATCGGCTGTGGACAATGCTTTCCGTGGTTGTGGCATGCTCAATGCCGCAGCAGAATTTCCCGCACACAGCCCTGAACGGGATGCGGTGAAATTGCTAAAAGAAGGTATTGAGCAATTGTTAATTGAACATTTAAGTGAATTATTTTCTGATCCTAAACAAATTCAATATATCGCCACCATGCTGTCTTTTTTACTGGAAGGCTCAATCGCCCGTGCAGGTCTGGAGTGTTCTAGTGACAAGCTGATTATGGTTCGGAAAATGGCGGAAGATTTGATTCAGACTCAACTTCAACTTACTGCGAAATAACATAAGCACAGTCAATCTAAATCACTGTAAAGATGAGAAAAATAAACAGGATATCTCCATGAATGCCAAAAAACAATCAGGTTTAATCAGTATCGGGGCTTTTGTTCTACTGTGGGGAAGCGCCGCCATTTTTACCAAATGGGGACTGCATCATGGGGCTGTCATTCCCTTTCTGTTCTTTCGTTTTCTCATTGCGACTGTACTGATTTCTCTGTTTTGCGTCATCAGCAAACAGGCTTTTTTACCACAGAATACGCCTTATAAATATGTGATTTTGACAGGTTGTTTTCTCATTACCGGTTATACCCTGTTTTACTTTTTATCGCTTGAATTTGGGATTTCACCTGGATTACTTTCGACCATTTTAGCTTTACAGCCGATTTTGACATTTTTTATCACCGAGAAAAGTTTTTCTAAAGTGAAGTTAATTGGACTGATTCTGAGTTTTATCGGGATTATCTTTTTAGTTTATAACAATCTATTTGTGAATAAATTGTCGTTATGGGCAACAGTTTCCTCGATTATTTGTCTGGCATGTATTACCACAGGTGTGATTTTACAGCGGAAAATTTCGGAAAAACCTTGGCAGGTTTTACCTCTGCAATATGTGATTTCACTGATTTTCATTGCACTGATTATTCCATTTCAATCCTTTGATTTCGAGATGAATTTAGACTTTTGGATTCCTGTTTTGTATCAAGGCATCATTATTTCTGTAGTCGCTCAACTGATTTTTTATAAATTGTTGCAGTCAGGCAATCTGGTCAATACCACGAGTTTGTTTTATCTCGTACCACTGGTAACCTTGATTCTGGACTTTATGATTTTCAGGACTCAACTGTCTGTCTTTGACTACGTTGGAATTGTGGCGATTTTGAGTGGGGTTTATTTGGTGTATCGCAATAAAGCCATTCCCAAAGGTTAAAAGTGAGATTAAATAACCCATAGTTAATCAATGAATTTAGAAAAAATATCTATTTATTTATATTTTATAATCATTTACAGCGTGTTCCAATATGATTAGAGTATGAATCAGATAATGCAAGACGCTGTTGAATCCCATGTTCAATCATGTAAATGAGCCATCTCTTTTTCTTTTGTTGTTTTCAATGGTTTTAACTTAACTGTTGCAACATTTTGTCATCTGATTATTCCACCTATTTTAGTTCTAAATACTGATAGGACAAGGATTTCAATCAATGTTTGCCATTTTTACTCTCTTGTTCGGAAGCCTGATTGCAGCACTCATGTACGGATGGCTCAATCTATTAGGCTATTCAGTATTTTTGATTAAAACCGTAATGATCATTGAGCTATTGTGCATCATCATTACTGCAATTTATGAACAAAATGCAAGTAAAGCATCAGGCGCCAGTGGTTGGCTAATCTTTGTATTTATTGTATCCAATGTTTTAGCTGCATTCGGTTTTGGTGGTCTTAAACTTGTTTTATGGTTTTTCTCTTTGTTTTAGGACTGTAAAACGGTGTCTTAGCAACATTAATCATGCATAGAAAAACCCGCTTTCGCGGGTTTTTTTCAATCAATCCAATCTCTTAGAGACGAACCAATTCCACAATTTTTTCTGCCAGTTCTTCAACAGTTTCCTGAGCAAAACTCACATCAGCTCCTTGTGCAACATCACTGATGATCACTACACCCGTCTGACGAAGTAATGCAACTTGCTCAGCAGATAAACCTGCTTTGGCAATCGCAACAACACCCTGTTGAATCAAAACACTTTCAAGTGATTGAGCATTTTCAAGTGCTTTCGCAGAAACAGCCACCACAGCAGGCTTTTGACCCAAACGTGCAGCACGTGCTTCAGCAGTCACAGGCTCATCATGTGCAGTCCATTCCACCGCAGCTTCAACCATACCCGCACCAACTGTTACGTTGCTTAAACGGTCGATGAAGATAAACGAACCTGTATAACGACTGTCCTGATAACGGTCAAATACCACTGGCGCATCAAACTCAATCTCAACATCAGCAATTGCATTCAGATCAAGCTGTTCAACTTCAGTTTTTTCCAAAGTATTCACGTTGGTACGATAGTTAATTTTTTCAACTTTCGCAGGAATCGTTTGCGTACCAATTTTGACGTTGTACAACTTACCAATCACCAACGGTTGATCTGCCATCCACACCACAGACGCACGTACAGAACGAGACAAAGACGGTTGCTCGCCTGCTTTGACAAGGACATTACCGCGAGAAACGTCGATTTCATCATTCAGTGTCAATGTCACCGCTTGACCTGCAATCGCATGTTCAAGATTGCCATCAAAAGTCACGATTTCTTTTACTGTAGACTTTTTGCCCGATGGTAAAGCGACAAGTTCATCACCAACTTTTACTTCACCTAAAGCAATCGTGCCACAGAAACCACGGAAGTCGAGGTTTGGACGGTTGACATATTGCACTGGGAAACGGAACTCGTGCGCACTGGTATCACGTGTGATTTCAACTGTTTCCAGGGTATTCATCAGGGTTTTACCTGTATACCACGGCGTATTTGGTGATGGATTCACCACGTTATCACCATTCAATGCCGAAATAGGCGTGAAGATGATATTGGCTGGCTTACGATCACCCAGTTGGTTTACGAATGCATTATATTCTTCTTGAATTTCATTGAAACGAGCTTCAGAAAATTCAACGAGATCCATTTTATTGATCGCAACCACGATATTGCGAATACCCAACAGACTCGCGATAAATGAGTGACGACGTGTTTGGGTTTGTACGCCATATCGAGCATCAATCAGGATAATCGCAAGATCAGCCGTAGACGCTCCTGTTGCCATGTTACGAGTGTACTGCTCATGCCCTGGAGTATCGGCAATGATGAACTTACGTTTTTCAGTTGAGAAATAACGATAAGCCACATCAATGGTAATACCTTGTTCACGTTCCGCTTGCAGACCATCAACAAGTAATGCCAAGTCAGGTGCATCACCTGTGGTACCGACTTTTTTCGAGTCACGAGTCACCGCTTGTAATTGATCTTCATAAATCAATTTTGAATCGTAAAGTAAACGACCAATCAAAGTCGATTTACCATCATCCACGTTACCGCAAGTCAGAAAACGCAATAAGTCTTTATTTTCGTGCTGTTTTAAATACGCCAAAATATCTTGGCTAATCAATTCTGATTGATGAGACATTGCTCAAAACTCCACATATTCTTTAGAAATCGGTTTCTGTATCTGTTCAATCTTCAATCCCTCTAAATCTCCCTTTGTTAAGGGAGACTTGCTCCTTTCTATGAGAGTCCCCCCTCTTTCACAAAGAGGGGGTTAGGGGGAGATTCATATAGAAATACTTAGAAATAACCTTCTTGCTTTTTCTTTTCCATCGAGCCTGCTTCATCATGGTCAATCATACGACCTTGACGTTCAGAACTCGTCGCCAAAAGCATTTCCTGGATAATTTCAGGCAATGTCGTTGCAGTTGACTCAACCGCACCCGTCAATGGATAACAACCTAAAGTACGGAAACGTACCGATTTCATTTGTGGAACTTCGCCTTCTTTTAAACGCATACGTTCATCATCCACCATGATCAGCGTACCACTGCGTTCAACCACTGGACGTTCAGCAGCTAAATATAGAGGCACCAAAGGAATACTTTCTTGGTAGATATATTGCCAGATGTCCAACTCAGTCCAGTTCGACAATGGGAATACACGGATACTTTCACCTTTGTTCACTTTACCATTGTAAAGATTCCAAAGTTCAGGACGCTGGTTTTTTGGATCCCAACGATGTTTATTGTCACGGAACGAGTAAACACGCTCTTTGGCACGTGATTTTTCTTCATCACGGCGCGCGCCACCAAATGCCGCATCAAACTGATATTTATCCAAAGCCTGTTTTAAGCCTTGAGTTTTCATGATATCCGTATATTTTGAACTGCCATAATCAAAAGGATTGACATTGGCGTCTTTGCCTTCTTTATTTTGATGTACGATCAGGTCGAAACCATGTTCTTTTGCCATGTTGTCACGGAATGTGATCATGTCCTTGAACTTCCAGCCTGTGTCGACATGCAACAGTGGGAAAGGAAGTTTTGCAGGATAGAATGCTTTTAAAGCAAGATGCAGCATGACAGCTGAGTCTTTCCCGATTGAGTAAAGCATCACTGGATTTTCAAATTCAGCAGCAACTTCACGGATAATATGAATACTCTCAGCTTCAAGCTGTTTAAGATGAGTAAGTCTTTCCTCAGATATAGGCATTTTGACAGCACCAGCTCACAAAAAACGTGTACTTATTACACATATTAAAATTTATATTCATTATAGTGATTTACACAGCCACCCTTTTGCTTGTTTTTTTATATTGATATATAAAAAGATCATAAGCAACTCACAGAGCAAACTATGTCCACACAAATTATACCTTTAGATGAGATTCGTTTTGAACAATGGCTTCCACTTTGGCAAGAGTATTTAAACTTTTATAAAACACAATTAAGTGATGAACAAATAAGTTTATCTTGGAAGCGAATCACAAATTCTGAACAAGCGGATATGTTTGGTTTTGCGATTCAAGTGAATGATGAAGTTGTAGGTTTTGTCCATTTAATTTCACACATGAGTATGTGGACAGACAAGCCTTGTTGTTATTTACAAGATTTATATGTCAATACGCAATATAGGAATCAAGGCTTGGCTCGAAAGCTGATAGAGCATAGCTACCAAGTATGCTCTGGAAAATATGACCGTGTCTATTGGTTAACCCATGAAAGTAATATCACAGCGCAATATCTATATGATCGCATTGCAACAAAAACAGGATTTATTCAATACAAAAAAGCGCTATAGGCTAGGCCGAAGCAGCTTCAAATGATGAGTATAAAAAATTCACACATAAAAAAAGGCTTATCAAATAATGATAAGCCTATAAAACTCTTAAAATATGGGTAAAACAACATCCCCATACTTCGAGGGTAGGAATAACTTCTTTAAATAAGGTCAATTAAAGAAGTCAGTTCATATTAGAATTTTTCAAAAACACTGTATATACCTAGAATTGGGTATATTTTCGCACAATTAGACTAATTAATAACCAAATACAGTTTTATCTAAAGGAATTTCAATTCCGACTGAAGCTCCAGCATCATTTCCATGCACATCCGAGTCACTTACCCAACCATTAATTTTCAATGGAATCGTAGGTTTTATATAATGTGTCCAAGTCAAATCTAAAGCTTTAATTTTATCATTTTCAGGAAACGCAAAGTTAATTTGATTCTCTCCAAACTTAGCTGAAGATTGGTTTACTTTGGCATAAATAGCACGACCTGATAAACGATTCATCACATCAAATCGAATATCGCCACCAACAGAAACCATTTCACCATCACCCCCCATCGCATGTCCAAGCGGGAAACCATGTTGGTAATAACCATCCGTATAAATATAATGATTATAAGAGACGCCATCAACACTACCGTTAGTTGTGGTATCTGCCCATTCTGCATAAAGTTGAACTGGCATATTTTTAAAGCTCATTGAATAATCAGCACCTGCCAAGTACATTTTTTTAGCAGGTAACAACCCAGCTTCATCTTCACCTACATACTGAGCATAAAAACTAACAGGTACATTCAACAAAGATTGTAAATTTAGGCGACCATCAAATCCAGCGATCTGATTCGATTTATCATCATCCCCATTATCAAAATTATCATTACCTTTAATTGCATTCCACAGTGAATCAAAGCTTTCCGAACGACCTTCACCGCCCCATTGTAAAATGCGCGAAGCACCTAACTCCAAATATGGTAGTGGTTGTGCTGTTAAACGGAAACCTAATAACTTAGCATCCGGAATAGCTTGATAATCATCTAACTGGCCTGCAAAAGCTTGATATTGCCAAGGTCCAATCCAAGACAACCATTTAGATTCAAAAGCTTTTTGTTCTGCACGTTGGGCAGTAAAACCATAAACTGGGCGACTGGCATCACCACGAACCAAACTACCATCGTGTCCTGGTCCCCAATATGTTGGAATTTGACCCGCAATTAGCCATTGGTTCCAAAGCTTGCCGGCAATATAAGAGCCTTCTACATTGACATCATGACCACTATCAATCTGTGGATCTTTTTCACCATTTACACGTAGTTTCGCATCCCAATTTGCACCACCGCCATTCACTTCCAGTGAACCAACATATTGTGCTTTTTGGTTATCACCAAAGGCTTGTGGAATATTTTTAAGATCAGTTTCTGCAAATAAACCTAACTTCGCAGTTTGATTATCTGCTTTGAGTTCATTTTGAATAGAGTCAATCACTTTCTGTTGGGTATTATTTGAAACTTTAGCTTGAGATAAGGCACGTTGAATTTCATCACCACTCATCGGCCAAGTTGATGTACTAATTTGAATCACACCTTGTTGATTTAACCAGTTCAAATCTGTACGAAGGTTTTCGTTGTTTAATACAATACCTTGTGCAAAAACAGGTAATGACATTCCAAATAATACAGCAGCATACAGTGATTTTCTTAAATACATGCTCTTTTTCTCAAGTTCAATTTACTGCCACACCTTAGTTATTTTTAATTTATTTTTCAATGATAAAATTGTGCTGGTTCTATTACAGCAATAAAAAAAGAGCGTATTAAAAATACACTCTTTTGATCAAAACTTTAGAATGCTATCGCAGTCTAAAACTTAGAAACTTTTAATTTAGAAAACTTTTAATAACAACCAGAATAATGCACCAGATAAACAAATCGTTGCAGGTAATGTAAAGATCCACGCAGAAAGAATCGTTTTCACTGTCGCGAAATTCAGACCGGTTTTATTGGCAACCATGGTACCTGCAACCGCAGAGTTTAAAACATGCGTTGTTGATACTGGTAAACCAAAACCATCTGCTGCTGCAATTGTCGTCATTGCAACCAACTCAGCAGACATCCCTTGACCATATGTCATGTGATGCTTACCAATACGCTCACCCACTGTCACAACAATACGCTTCCAACCCACCATTGTTCCTAAACCAAGTGCCAATGCAACTGCAACTTTCACCCAGTTTGGAATATATTGTAGGAACGAATCTAAGTTGCTGCGGTACTCTTTTACCACTTTCTTTTGTTCTGTAGACATGGCAGGAAGTTGTTCCGCTTTATCTAAACGTTTAAAAGCAGTCGTACTCAAGTACATATCATTACGTAATGACGATACTTCAGCTTCTGGAATATCTTTTAAATCACCATATTTAGCAACACGTTCACCCAAATGATCCGTCAAACTTGCCAAAGCAGGAACAACTTCTGGGTTGATCTCTTTGGTTTGAATAAATTTGGTAATCGTCACACGTGCTTTTTCATCTGGAATATCTGCATGTTGCGCATAAATCGCTGTCGCAGTTTGTGTAGATAATTGTGAGAAAGACTGTAAATGTTGTTGATCTAAGTTTTTATTCAAAGAATAAGCCAATGGCACTAAACCGATCAAAATCAACATGATCAAGCCCATACCCTTTTGCCCATCATTTGAACCATGCGCAAAACTCACACCTGTACAGGTGAAAATCAAAATGGCACGAATCAAAGGTGGAGGGGGCTTATTCCCTTCTGGTGGTTGGAATAATTCAACTTGTTTCTTAAAGATTTTTTTAACCAATAAGAATACAACTGCTGCAAATGCAAAACCAATCAATGGTGAAAACAGTAGAGCTTTACCAACTTTCAGCACTTGATCCATGTCTACACCACTTGCACCACTTGATGAATGCAAAATGTAGTTCATGATCCCCACACCCAGAATCGAACCGATTAGAGTGTGAGAACTTGAAGCAGGAATACCAAGGAACCATGTACCTAAGTTCCAAAGAATAGCTGCGATTAGCATGGCAAAAACCATAGCGAATCCTGCACCTGAACCGACATTCATAATCAGTTCAACAGGAAGCAGTGCAATAATGCCGTATGCCACTGCGCCACTCGCAACCATTACCCCAAGGAAATTACAAAAACCAGCCCACATCACTGCAACAGGTGCAGGTAGCGCATTGGTATAAATCACGGTTGCTACAGCATTGGCAGTGTCATGGAAACCATTGACAAACTCAAAGCCCAGAGCAATGAATAAAGCTGTCGCTAAAAGAATGACAGAATATAAACTTAAAGCAGGAACATGTGCTAAATCTGCACTAAGTTGCACACCAATATAAATCAGGGTAGCAATAATGATCGTCAAAAACACCGGCATAAAAAATTTCGGTGTAGGAACATGCACATTCGTCGATTTGACAGCCTTTTGAGCCTGTGCAGAATCTGAGACGGGAGGTAAATTCGAATTCATGCAGAAATATAGCGAATATTAGAATGCGCTTATTGTTCAATTAAATTGTGACAATTATATGACAAATGACTGCCATATGAAGTGAATTTTTAAATTATTTCACTTCATTACTTCGCAACAGTTGCGACAAAGTTAATATTTTTATTTATATTAATCATATATTTATTATATTTATCAAAATAATAATTTTGCAAATCATTACAATTCCAACTGAAATATTATTTGTAATATTTCTATCAAATATGACTACTGCAAAATTTAATCTTCAAATTTTGCATGATGTATATGACAATATGATGAAAAAATAAACATTGCATGATCACCTACTATGATTGTTTTATTTACCTATTCGACTATTTTTTGATGCAAATTTCACAATAACGATATGCGCTATCGATATAGCGAAGTAAAATTCCAGAATTGATTTTAAGAACATATCAAAATAACCAATTTCTAAAATGAATCATTCTCATGTAAGAAAATACGCTTGAAATCGGCTTTTGCAGTAATCGCATACAGGATCTGTTAATATATTGCACGTTTAAAAAAGCCAGCTGAGAGTTTTGAATGTCGACACTTGCCACCTTAAAAGCGCTTCTCGCCCAACGCATCCTGATTATTGACGGTGCGATGGGTACCATGATCCAACGCCATAAATTAGAAGAAGCCGACTATCGTGGTGAGCGTTTTGCCGACTGGGCATCTGACCTTAAAGGCAACAATGACCTTCTGGTTCTGACTCAACCGCAGATTATTCAAGGTATTCATGAAGCCTACCTGGATGCGGGTGCTGACATTATCGAAACCAACTCTTTCAATGGTACAAAAGTTTCAATGTCGGACTATCACATGGAAGAATATGTCCATGAGATCAATTTTGAAGCGGCACGTATTGCCAAAGCGGCCTGTGAAAAATATTCAACGCCTGACAAACCACGTTTTGTTGCAGGTGTTTTAGGTCCTACATCACGTACCTGTTCGATTTCTCCAAATGTAAATGACCCTGCGTTCCGTAACATTACTTTTGATGAATTAAAAGAAAATTATATTGAAGCCGCACATGCCCTGATTGAAGGTGGTGCGGATATTCTCCTGATCGAAACTGTATTCGATACCCTGAACTGTAAAGCAGCAATTTTTGCGGTAAAAGAAGTGTTTAATCAGATTGGTTATGAATTGCCACTGATGATTTCAGGCACGATTACCGATGCTTCAGGTCGTACATTAACTGGTCAAACTGCAGAAGCATTCTGGAACTCAGTCCGTCATGGCGATTTATTGTCGATTGGTTTTAACTGCGCCTTAGGTGCAGATGCAATGCGTCCGCATGTCAAAACCATTTCTGATGTTGCCGATACCTTTGTTTCAGCGCATCCAAACGCAGGCTTACCGAATGCCTTTGGTGGTTATGATGAAACCCCTGAAGAAACTGCGGCATTCTTAAAAGAATTTGCCGAAAGTGGTTTGATCAATATCACAGGCGGTTGCTGTGGTACCACACCTGATCATATCCGTGCCATTTACAATGCTGTCAAAGACATTAAACCTCGTCAGGTTCCTGAAACCAAACCTGCATGCCGTTTAAGTGGTTTAGAACCATTTAACATCACCGCTGATTCATTGTTTGTGAATGTCGGTGAACGTACTAACGTCACAGGTTCAAAAAAATTCCTGCGTTTAATCCGTGAAGAAAATTTTGCTGAAGCTTTAGATGTGGCGTTGCAACAAGTAGTTGCAGGTGCACAGGTGATCGACATTAACATGGATGAGGGGATGCTCGATTCGCAAGGTGCGATGGTACATTTCCTCAATCTGGTTGCATCTGAACCTGAAATTTCTAAAGTGCCAATCATGATTGACTCATCAAAATGGGAAATCATTGAAGCAGGCTTGAAGTGCGTTCAGGGTAAACCTGTGGTGAACTCGATTTCCCTCAAAGAAGGTTATGACGAATTTGTACAAAAAGCTCGCTTATGTCGCCAATACGGCGCAGCGATCATCGTCATGGCATTTGATGAAACAGGTCAGGCAGATACCGCAGCACGTAAGCGTGAAATCTGTAAGCGTTCTTATGATGTATTGGTCAATGATGTTGGCTTCCCTGCGGAAGATATTATTTTCGATCCAAACGTATTTGCTGTAGCAACAGGGATTGAAGAACATAATAACTATGCGGTTGATTTTATTGAAGCGACAGGTTGGATTAAACAGAACCTGCCACATGCGATGATTTCAGGTGGTGTGTCTAACGTATCGTTTTCATTCCGTGGTAATGAGCCTGTACGTGAAGCGATTCACTCTGTGTTCCTTTATCATGCCATCAAACAAGGCATGACCATGGGGATCGTAAATGCCGGTCAGATGGCGATTTACGATGATATTGACCCTGAGTTAAAAGCTGCGGTTGAAGATGTGATTCTGAATCAGAATCAGGGTGAAAGCCATCAAGAAGCGACTGAAAAACTGCTTGAAGTGGCTGAAAAATACCGTGGTCAGGGTGCAGCGCAAAAACAAGTGGAAAACTTGGAATGGCGTGAACTTCCTGTAGAAAAACGTCTTGAACATGCTCTTGTTAAAGGTATCACCACTTTTATTGATGAAGATACCGAAGAAGCACGTTTAAAATCAGCACGTCCGCTTGATGTGATCGAAGGTCCATTGATGGATGGTATGAATGTGGTCGGCGACCTGTTCGGTTCAGGTAAAATGTTCCTCCCACAAGTGGTGAAATCCGCGCGTGTAATGAAGCAAGCTGTAGCTTGGTTAAACCCGTTCATTGAAGCTGAAAAATCTGGCGGTCAGTCTAAAGGTAAAGTTCTGATGGCAACGGTGAAAGGCGATGTACATGATATTGGTAAAAATATCGTGGGCGTGGTTTTAGGCTGTAATGGTTATGACATCATTGACCTTGGTGTGATGGTGCCTGCTGAGAAAATTTTACAAACTGCGATTGATGAAAATGTCGATATTATCGGTTTGTCAGGTTTGATTACGCCATCTTTGGATGAAATGGTTTTTGTTGCCAAAGAAATGCAACGTAAAGATTTCCATGTGCCATTGTTGATTGGTGGTGCAACAACTTCTAAAGCGCATACCGCTGTAAAAATTGACCCACAATATTCAAATGATGCGGTGATTTATGTTGCCGATGCATCACGTGCTGTGGGTGTGGCAACAACTTTATTATCAAAAGAAATGAAGCCGAAATTTGTTGAAGAAACCCGTGCGGAATATGAAAAAGTCCGTGAACGTATTGCCAACAAACAGCCAAAAGCCGCCAAACTGTCTTATGCAGAATCGATTGAAAATGGTCTGAAAATTGACTTTGCAGCGAATAAGCCTGCGAAGCCAAACTTCATTGGTACGCAAACCATTACCAATTATCCACTTGAAACATTGGTGGAATATTTTGACTGGACGCCATTCTTTATTTCTTGGAGTTTGGCAGGTAAATTCCCGAAAATTCTGACGGATGAAGTAGTCGGTGAAGCTGCAACGGATTTATACAATCAAGCGCAAGACATGTTGAAAGACATTATTGAAAATAAACGCTTTGATGCTCGTGCTGTATTTGGCATCTACCCTGCGAACCGTTCTGCGGCGGATTCTGTTGAAGTTTATACGGAAGATGGTCAATCGGTGACACATACATTCCATCATATCCGTCAGCAGTCTGACAAAGTCACAGGCAAACCAAACTTGTCATTGGCTGACTTTGTAGCAACAAAAGATCAAGCGCAAGATTGGTTAGGTGGTTTCACCGTGTCGATCTTTGGTGCGGAAGAAATGGCGCATGAATATAAAGCCAAAGGCGATGACTATTCTGCGATTCTTGCGCAATCTTTAGGTGACCGTTTTGCTGAAGCTTTTGCGGAACATTTGCATGAGCGTATCCGTAAAGAGTTCTGGGGTAATCAAGCTTCTGAAAGTTTAAGCAATGAAGAGTTGATTAAAGAGAAGTATGTCGGGATTCGTCCTGCACCTGGCTACCCTGCTTGTCCTGAGCATTCTGAAAAAGCATCTTTGTTTGACTGGTTAGGTTCTACCGATAAAATTGGTACACAGCTCACTACAAGTTTTGCGATGTGGCCACCGTCATCTGTCAGCGGTTTCTATTATGCAAACCCACAGTCTGAATATTTTAACGTGGGTAAAATTGCTCAGGATCAGCTTGAGGATTATGCGCAGCGTAAGGGTTGGACAATGGATGAGGCGAAGCATTGGTTAGCACCGAATTTGGATGATTCTGTTTCTTAATAAAAAGAATGGGAGTTTTAGAACTCCCCCCTTTTTTCTTTAAAAAAGCTATTTAATACAATGAGTTGAAATTTGTTTCAAAATAAATGATTTAAATCACAAAATTATTTATAAACTCTGAATCAAAATCAGTACAACTATGAGAAGCCATCGATGAAAGTTAGTACAAATTTAACTAATGATGAGTTAGAAGCGCTCTATGAGCATATAGATTCTGAGACTATCAATTTACCAAAAAATTTCAAAAAATTGAGATTGGGTTCTTTATCTAGGTTATGTCAAATATTCATAACTGCTCTGAAATATAACCCCGATAAAATTGTTAAATTCTACCAATTTGATTCAACTTCTAAAGAAAATGCTATTGATGAATTTTTAGAAAGACCCGAATGTTTAACAGCACTTTTAATGTCAAATAATGTGTATGAAAAAGATAAAAGTATTGATGGGAAACAAGAAACTATCGAATTGAAATCTAAAATAAATCGTAAAATACAAGATAGATTAAATCTATCAATTTTCGAAAAAAACCATAGAATACAAATGTTTGCCGTAGATCATTCTGTAAAAAAATATGCATTCCCTAGCTGTTTCTATTTCCCTGAGGGACAGAATACATTAGCTAGTAGTGATTTTTATGCAGGACTACTACATAAAGCTATTCATAGATTCCATTACAAAACAGAAATTAGTACCGAAGAAATTAATGGATTAGCACTAGCTATCCATGAACTAATACAAAATACTGAACAACATGCGAAAAATGAGTTTAATACTGGAAAAGTTAAAAGATCCGTTCGAGCATTAATTATAGATTATAAGTCTATGTGGCAGTCCGATGACGTTGAGCGTATAAGTGGATTAGATACTCCCATGACTGATTATTTAAAAAATATTAAAGAAGATAAAAATAGTCTTCATTTGTTAGAGATTTCAATATTTGATAGCGGTGAGGGAATTTTTAAAACACTTGCATCTTCCAATAATGATCAATATGAAATAAAAGATGAAGTCCAAATAATTGAAGAGGCTTTTGCAAAGGGTAAAACCTCCAAAAGTGATTGTCAGGGTTACGGCAGAGGTTTACATAATGTTCGTACCATTTTAGATAAAAGATCAGGTTTTTTATCATTACGAACTGGACATGTTTCTTTATTTCGAAATTTTAAAAGTAATCAATTAATTGAATCAGAGAATGATCCACTTAAGCTATATGATGAAGTCAGTAAATCTAGAAATCAATATAAAAAGTTCGCTCATGCTGAAGGGTTAGCGATTAGTATTTTGGTACCATTACGATGAATAATTTTTATTTTTATCAATCTAAACTTAATGAAACTAAGTCTAATCTTATTATTTGCTTTTACTCTGGGAGAGATCTTTGCGTAGAAACATTTTACAATGAAGTATTAGCTCAATTTAAAATACAGTTTTTTTCTGAAGATATTATATTTATAACACATCAATTTAATAAAGATGATGTTTCTGAAAAATTACTTAATAATATCTCACAAGAAAATCTAAAAGATAGAATTAATAGCTTTCAGAAAATAAAATTTCATACATGCTTTATAGATTTAAGAGGTAATTTTCAAGTAAATACATACAATCAGTATCAATGTGATTTTAACATAGAAGAAATACAAAATATTTTAGAAATAGGATTACTAAATATTATAATCAAAAGAAATCTAGTCATTACACCTCCAGCAAACATACATTTTATAAAACCATCTGGAAAACATACTACAAAATTTATTGATGTAAAAAATATACTTGAATCTTCTCCAGAAATTTCATTTATTGCAACAAACATATTGCGCCTATTACCTGACAATAAAAATATTGAAAAAATATATATTGATACTTCAGGTATATATTCTTTAGCATTTGAATTAAGTAATTTGATTAGATGTTTTAATGAAAGTTATAAACCTATTCCTATTGACTCATTTGGTAGCTATGGAAGATTCGAAGATTATCAATTTAATCCTGATCAAAATACTTTAGTATTAATCTCTGCATCTACAAGTAATGAACTATATAAAGAATTAAAACGCCCAGAACGATTAACTGAAGATGCTCATTTCATTACACTATTTATGACTCAAAAAAATGATGAATGCCAAAATGTCTTAGTAGAATTTGTTGAATACTATAACCTTTACAAGTCATCAGTTTTTGAAAATTTTAAATCTTACAATGATGATAATTGTCCCATGTGTGCTGATAAATCCTCTGTTCCAGTACCATTAGGCAAAGATAGATTTGATTTTTCTGCACCACGTACTAGTGCTTATTTACCAATAGCTAAAGATTCGGATGAACAGTTAAAAAGCTTAATAAGTGACTATAAGAGTTTTAATATTTTTAAATGTCTTTTTGATGGAGTTGACGGTAGAAAGCCTAAAACACCAGAATACTTTATTGATGTGCGTAAGGTTGTCAAAACTAAAAAGTTTAAAGAAAAAGTGATAGATAAATTCATAAATAGACACTTTCCATTAAATACAGATTGTATTATTTATTGCAAAGATCAAGGAGCTAAAGAACTCGCTAATTTTATTAAAAGAACCGTTGCTAAAAAGCAACTAAGCGTAAAACTTTATGAGGGAGCCATTCCTGAGAATGTAGAAATAAATAAAGGTATTATTGTTGTTGCAGGCTCATTAGAGTCTGGAAAAGCTTTACTAAATATAAGTAGAACATTGAGAAAATTTCATGAACAGCCTATAACCTATGTAATTGGCTTTGCCAAATACAATTCTGAAGCAGATTTTAAAAAATTACAAAATGATCTCAAATTCTCTACCGGTCCATCAGGTCATCACTCTATTCATGTTATAGAAAAAATTCTTCTCCCGATTAATGAGCATGATGAAATAATTTGGGATAAAGAAATTGAATTCCTAAATAGCATTTCCCCTCAATATTCACAAAATCCATCATTAAAGATGAGAATAGATTCACGTATTGAATTGCTAAAAAATTGCAGATCTATTGAAGTACAAGGCTTAGGTGAATCTCTATTTCTTAACACTATTAATACTGATCCTCTAGTATTAGGTAAGTCATTTGCATTTTGGAATCCAATTGATAATAAAAAAGAATTCAAACATCAAGCTACGGTATATTTCACAATATCCTCGATATTACAAAAATTAAGAACTGAAAAAGGTAAGAGTGGCCTCATACCTCTAGGTGATGGCTATATTATTAGACAACTCGACCCATTGCTTTTCGATAGATTTAACGAAGGCATTATTCAAGCAAGTGTATTGAGATGTGCGAAGTCAAAAGAGCTAGATTATCGTGATAATGATAATCAGAGTAAAATCATAGGTTCCCTAATTGAAAGAATGCTCATGAATCCTGATAGTAAAGAATCTTCTGGTCTTTCAGAGTTTTTGCTTGCTCTTTCTCTCAAAAGGCTACAAATTAAAAAAAATCACTTACCGGACTTTGAAAATCATTGTTTAGATCAGGCTAAACACTCTATGGCTTGGATTCTAGCAGAACAGTTGCAACCTCCGTCACCCGAAGTTGAAGTTATTGATGTACCTCTATAAATAGCTGTTATCTCATAAAAAACTCACAATTTTAAACAGTTCACTATTTTTTACCACCTTTTGAAACATAGGTATCCACACAATGATGTGTGGATACCTATGCCTTCCAGGAGAGGGCTAGGGAGAAATAAAAAACACTCAAAAAACCCGACACAAAAAAGCCCACTTTTCAGTAGGCTTTCAATAAAACATTCAACTTAATGCGCAGCACCTGGCCC